>VGVY01000107.1 GCA_016873835.1 Ignavibacteria bacterium | reverse complement strand
TTCCGCCTGAAGGATATTTAAAATCCTCTTACGAAATCTGCAAAAAGAACAACGTATTATTTATTACAGATGAGATTCAGAGCGGATTAGGAAGAAGCGGAAAATTATTTGCATTCGAATATGAGGAAATACGTCCCGACATGGTTATTATAGGAAAAGCACTATCCGGCGGATGCTATCCAGTTTCTGCTGTTTTATCTAACAAAGAAATACTTGGAGTATTTAAACCTGGAGATCATGGTTCAACATTCGGCGGAAATCCACTTGGAGCTGCAGTAGCACGCGAAGCTCTAAAAGTTCTGATAGAAGAAAAATTAGTTGAAAATTCTGCTGAGTTAGGAAAATATTTTATTGAGGAGTTATGTAAAATAAACTCCAAACATGTTAAGGAAGTTCGAGGTAAAGGTTTATTCATTGGAGTTGAACTAAATAAAGAAGCAAAAGGTGCAAGAAGGTTTTGCGAATCTTTGATGCAAAGAGGAATTCTTTGTAAAGAAACTCATGAAAACGTAATTCGATTTGCTCCTCCATTAGTTATCAAGAAAGCAGAGATTGATTGGGCTCTTGGTCATATTAAAGAAGTTCTAATGATGGATTGATGTTTTAAACGATATGCCCTCACATTAGGTGAGGGTATTTTTTAACTGTGCTTTAACCCATTGATCAATTGTGAGTTTTAAAAAGTGTATGTTTATTGGTTTGGCTATATAATCCTCCATACCGGAAGCAAGACATTTTTCTCTGTCTTTCATGCTTGAATGAGCAGTAACAGCGATGATCGGAATTTTTCCAGGCTTGCCTCCTAATTCCCTAATTTTTCTAGTCGCTGTAATTCCATCCATGTCAGTCATTTCAACATCCATAAGCACAATATCAAATAGATTTGTTTTCACTGCCTCGATAGCATCATGACCGTTAGATACAGCTTCAACTTCATAGCCAACTTCGCGAAGAATTTTCATTTCCAAATTTTGACTTATCGGATTATCTTCAACCAGAAGTACTCTTTTTCGTGAACCATGATCAGTTCTAAAATCAGAAGTTTTTGTTAATCGAAGCGAAACAACATGTTCAACCGGTCTTGATTCATCCTTTGAAATGTCATCGAGTAATGAATCTTTAGTTAATTTGAACCGAGCAGTAAAATAAAACTTACTTCCAACGCCAAGTTTACTTTCAGCTTTAATTTCTCCTCGCATTAATTTTACAAATTCCTTTGAAATAACAAGTCCAAGTCCCGTCCCTTCTTTCTTTGCTTTTTGCGTTTTAACTTGTACGTAAGGTTCAAATAGAAGATTTATTTTTTCTGGCGGAATTCCTTGCCCAGTATCTTCAACACTTGTAATAAGTTCAACAAAATTGCTTGTAGTGTTTTTAATTTTTACAGATAAAGTGATCTTTCCTTCCTCTGTAAATTTAACCGCATTACTTAAAAGGTTTAAGATAATTTGTCTATAACGAGTTGGGTCCCCATACAAATGCTCAGGAATATCAAAGTCGTTATTAATTTCCAACTTAAGGTTCTTTTGCCTGATAGCTTGACCTATAATTGACGTGGCTTTCTGAATTTCATCAGATATATTAAATTCAACTTCATCAAGATCCATTTTGCCAGCTTCAATTTTAGATATATCCAATATATTGTTAATGATATCTAATAGAGATTCTGCTGCTAATCGAGCGTCGCGAGCAAAAGTTTTTAATTCATCAACACTTTCGAACAAATCATTTTCAATTAAAGTAAGAAAACCCATTACAGAATTCATAGGTGTTCTTACTTCATGACTCATGTTAGCAAGGAATTTTGTTTTATAGTTGCTTTCAGTTAATGCTTTTTTAGCAATGTTGTCAGTATTCATTTTTTCTTGCTTAAGCGCTTCAAGAGCTTTTTGCTTTTCAATTTCAGCAATTACTTGTTGAGTAATGTCTTGGAGGCTTCCTTCATAAAAAGTTGTGCCGTCATCATCAGTGTTTAATCTGGCATTCATACGAACAGTTATTTCTGAATGGTCTTTCTTAAAAAACGAAACTCGGAAGTTTCTAACTTTGCTTTGTTTTTCCAAAAGCTTGCTTAACAATTCCCAATCACTTTCTTTTGCAAAAAAGTTCTCAAATAAATTAAGGTTCATTAATTCGTTATCATTAGAATAGCCAAGCATTTTTACAAATGCCGGGTTAAATGTGCGCAATTTTCCTTCTGTTGATATTTGAAATATTCCTTCTGCAGAGTGTTCAAAAATGTTTCTAAATTTCTTTTCAGAAAGTGAAATCTCATATCCCTTTCTAAATGCATCTTGCCTATAAAGATAATTGATGTAACTCGCTATTACAGCTATTATACTAATAATTAAAACAAGTATTACCGATTCTACCATATTAGGTAAAATGTAAATCTCTTTACTAGATATTAAAATGGAAACGGCAAAAACTACATTGTAATAAATGGCTACAATAATCTGATTCGTTACTTCCCAACTTAGAAAAAGAGCCGCTATAAAAATTATTAAACTTATTAAGTAGGAATTAAATATGAGAGTTTTGGGGATAAGATAAATCATTATCCCAAATGATGAAATAATGGAAATAAGTAAAACGTGTATTAATAGAACAGAATACTTTTTACCAAATTTTGAATTTGCAATTAACAAAATGACAAATGCAATCAGAATTGAAGAAAGCCTTGAAGAAAAAATCTGAACTTTAAACTTTTCGAAATATCGAACTTCAAGAATTAGCGCAAGTAGCCCAGTAGCAATAGTGAAGTAGGTAAGTGATTTTAGAGGAGAAATTAATTGCTTTTTATTTTCTTCTTTTATGTAATTCTGTAATCTAACTTCGGACGTTATTTTTGAATTCTGATCTTTTTCTTTATCCGTACCCACTTTGCTCTCAGTTGAAAATTAGAAAATATTTTCTTTGTGGTTAATAATAAAAAAAGCTGTCAAAAATTTGTATTTTTCCAATTAAATTTCAAACTGCAATTTAAGATAACTAATTTTCTTAATAATAAGGATAGAATTTTATGGGAGAAATATTATACAACATAGATGTTTCAATATTCTATTTTATAAACCAATCCCTATCCAATCCTTTTTTTGACAAATTATTTGTTTTTTTAACTGAGGTAAAGCACTGGTATTTACTCTATCTTGTCCTAATTTTAATCTGTTTTTTTAAAGGAGGTAGAATTGGTAAAATTGCAGCTATTGGTTCAATTTTTTTAGTCTTTGCATCAGATCAAATAAGTAGTTCAGTACTAAAAAATTTATTTGAAAGGGTTAGGCCTTGTAATGTTTTACTAAATGTAAATATACTGGTTGGATGTAATAGTTCATTTTCATTTCCTTCTTCCCATGCGGTAAATAATTTTGCTGCGGCTTTTTATTTCGGAAAGATCTTTCCAAAATATAGATGGATTTTATTAACTGTTGCCTTCTTGATGGCAATTTCTCGCCCTTATGTTGGGGTTCATTATCCGTCTGATATAATTGGAGGCGCTATCATAGGTTCGATTATTGGATTCTTACTATCTTTAGTCGTCATGTATTTAGATATTTTTATAAAGAATAAAAAAAAGAATCTGACCAGTAGATTTAAGAGAGTTGAAATTAAATAAGGAAGAAATTTAAATTGAAAACAAAACTTCAAATCGCAAAAAATTGGCTGCCAAGATATACCGGAACTAAACTTGATGATTTTGGTGATTTTGTAATTTTAACAAATTTCCAAAACTATATTACAAAATTTGCAGAACGTTTTAATTGTGATGTTAAAGGGATCGGGAAACCAATGCAAACGGCTACCAATTCTAAAGGAGTATCAATTATTAATTTTGGTATTGGCTCTGCAAACGCCGCAACTATTATGGATCTATTAGTTGCCCGATCTCCAAAAGGAGTTTTGTTTTTGGGCAAATGTGGCGGTCTAAAAAAATCAACTGAGATTGGTCATTTTATTTTGCCAACAGCTGCAATTAGAGGCGATGGAACAAGTGATGACTATTTTCCCCCAGAAGTTCCAGCATTACCATCATTTAAGTTACATAAATTCGTTTCAGATAAAATTTTAAATAGAAATCTTGAATATAGAACTGGTGTTATTTACACAACGAATAGAAGAGTTTGGGAATGGGACAACAATTTTAAAAAGTATTTAAAAAAACTTGGTGCTATTGGAATTGACATGGAAACTGCCACACTTTTTATTGTTGGTTATGCAAATCAAATTGCAAGAGGAGCTTTGTTATTAGTCTCTGATTTGCCAATGATACCAGATGGTGTAAAAACTGAAGAATCAGACCGCATAGTAACTCAAAAATTTGTGGATTTGCATCTTGAAATTGGAATTGAAGCAATGACAGAACTTGAAGCAAAAGGTGAGCAAATAAAACATTTTACATATTAATTTGTTGCTCTCATTCTAATCAACATAGTGCCTTTCTTTACAACTGCAACTCCTAACAAAATTATTATTGAAGCAATAATAATAGTTAGAGTAATTTTTTCATCAAGAATAAGCCAGCCTAAGAAAAGCGCAATTATAGGATTAACATAGGCATATGTTGAAACAAGCGAGACTGGCAAATGAGCAATTGCATATATGTAGGATGCATATCCAATAAGTGATCCGAATACTATTAAATATGAAAATGCAATTAAGCTTTCCTTAGTAAAATGCAGAGATGAAATTTCGCCAAGTGATATACCAAAAGTGGACAGTACAACACCAGCAATTGTCATTTGAAATGCAGCACTCATTAATGGATGCACACTGACTTTTTTATACTTTGAATATACAGAACCCGCAGACCATGAAATAACTGCTATCATCAAACCAATTACTCCAAGTAGATACGACACATTAAATAAATTTTCTAAGTCTCCCCAAAATATTAGTCCAACTCCAGCTAATCCTAAAATTAAACCAGCAACAATTTTTTTGTTCAATTTATCCGAATTGGGTGTAATAAACTCTAAACCTACCATCCAAAAAGGGACTGTTGTAATTAACAATGATGTTAGACCTGAAGGAACCCACTGTTCAGCAAAAACTACAAATCCATTACCTAGGCCGAGCAGAGAAAGTCCAATTATTGCTATTGGAATAAAATCCGATTTCTTTGGAATTGCATATCCTTTAATTCTTAATACTAAAAGCAAAATTGGACCGGCTATTAACCATCTCATTCCAGCAAATAACATTGGTGGTAAATCTTCAACTCCAATCCTGATTGCCAAATATGTTGTTCCCCAAATAATGCAAATAGAACTCCAGGCTATATAAGCTTTTAAATTATCTTTATAAGTCATTTCATACCCAAAGTTTTAGAATTAACTATACATTTGATGCACCAAACTATAAAAGTATCCACCAACTCCCAAAAATTTTGTAACTTTAAATAGAATTATCAATAATACCAGAAAAAATCATGATTCAATGGTTTAGCGAACTAGTTGAAAAGTTTACTTGGTTAAACAACAATATTAAATTTTTATTAGCATTTCTGATTGCTCTTATCTCCTATTTTTTAATGAAAAATGTAATACTAAAAATTTTACGTAAATTAATTCATTCAACTAAAACCGAAATTGATGATGTTCTTTTTAATTGGCGTGTTTTAAGACGAGTCTCTTACTTGGCTCCACTATTAATTTTGAGACTGTTTACCTACTTGCTGCCAAACTTGCAAAGCTTATTAAACGGATTGATTGATTCTCTTGTAATTTTAACCTTCGTAACAACATTAAGTGCAATCTTTAATTCATTGAGCGATCACTATGAGAAAACTGATAAATATAAAGAGAGACCTATCAAAGGTTACATTCAAGTTGTAATAATTTTCATTTATATTTTTGGAATTATTTTAATTATTGGTTCTCTGCTGGGTGAATCTCCTTGGACAATTCTTACTGGACTTGGTGCCTTAACTGCCGTACTTGTTTTGGTATTCCGAGACACTATTTTGTCATTTGTTGCAAGCATTCAAATTTCTTCTTATGATTTGGTTAAAGTTGGTGATTGGATAGAGACACAAAAATTTGGCGCCGATGGTGATGTAATTGATATCTCATTGAATGTTATTAAAGTTCAGAATTTTGACAAAACAATTAGCGTAATTCCAACTTATAAATTGTTGGAAGAATCATTCAAGAATTGGCGCGGAATGAAAATGAGCGGCGCAAGAAGAATTAAACGTTCAGTATTTATTGACCAATCAAGTATTAAATTCTGTACAGAAGAGATGCTTGATAAGTTTGAAAAATATCAGTTGATTAAAAACTATATTAAGGAAAAACGAGAAGAAATAAATAAGTTCAATCAAGAAATGAATTTTGATAACTCTGTTTTAGTGAACAGAAGAAGATTGACAAACATTGGTACCTTCCGAGCATATTTAATTGAATATTTAAGACAAAGAAAAGATTTGCGAAAAGATTTAACTTTTATGGTACGCCAGCTTCCACCTGGTTCTGAAGGACTGCCGATTGAAGTTTATATCTTCACTAATACTACTGATTGGCTTGAATATGAAAATGTTCAGTCAGATATTTTCGATCACATTTTAGCAGTTATTCCCCAATTTGAATTAAGTATTTTCCAACAACCAACTGGACAAGATTTTAAAGGAATTCAAAAAGCTGTTTAAGAAATTAAAATTGCTAATAAAAATATTCTTTAAATTTTTATATGAATTTCAAAAGATCAAATGACAGATATCTTGGCGGCGTATGCGGAGGAATTGCAGAAAAGTTAAATATTAGTCCCCTTGTTGTGAGAATCTTTTGGGCAGTATTAACCTTTATTACATTTATGATACCAGGATTAGTTGTTTATATAATTTTATGGAATACAATGATTCCTCCGGACGAATAGCCACAAAACTATCTTGCCTACTCTTAATCTAGTATTTCTTATACTCTGCAAAACCTTCTTTTACTAACAAATCATTTACATTTATTTCATTATTAGATGAATCCAATAAAATAATTTCTCCAAGGTAACGACCGTACTTTTCATCTTTATCTTTGATAGT
>VGVY01000106.1 GCA_016873835.1 Ignavibacteria bacterium | reverse complement strand
ATTGTAAATCATTCCACTTTCTAAGCTGCATAGTTGAAATTCCATACTTTATTGCTATTTCACTAATTGTATCACCTCTCCTTACTTTATAACTTGAACTTGCATTAATGTTAGATTTAGAATTGTTATTAGATTCTGATAAAGAAGAATTTTTATAACCATCAGAATAAATAATCAATTTTCTGCCTTTATATATTCGGTTACTTGATAAATTATTCCATTCTTTTAGCTGAGAGATTGTGACACCATATTTTGATGCAATTGTTGATAGAGATTCTCCGCTTCTAATTCTATGTTCAACAGAACTTTCTCCAGAATTTACAAAAAGTATTTCATTTTTTTCTCTTTCGCTTAGATTGTCAATTTTACCATAGTATTCAACTTTGTCTTCTGGAACATATATAGTAAACACTTGACCTACTTTTAATCTAGAAGTATAAGGCAAGTTGTTCCAATTTCTTAAATCAGAAACACGAATACCAAATAATTCAGCTATATCAACAAGGTTATCTTTACTCTTTATTCTGTATTTGATTGGTTGGGTTCCATCAGGAATCATGAACTCAACAGAATCTGAAAGCATTTCTTGATAGATTTTGGAAAACTTACTTTCGTCAGAATTGTTTGTATGCTCTAATTTGTAAGAAGGATTTTCGTCCAATCCATTAATTTCTTCATCAATAGCTGGCAGAATATCAGTGTTGATTGCCAGATTATCAATATTTAGAGTTGAGGTTGGAATCTTTAATTCTGTTCCAGTCGATAGTTTTTTACGAGGTGAGATATTATTAAAGTTTGCAAGTTGAGAAATACTAACATCATATTTAGATGCAACATGAGATAAAGTTTCACCATTTTGCAAAGTATGAGTAAGGTAGAGAATTTTTGCATCATCTGGTAGGCTATTGACAAGATTTACGAATGCATCATAAGTTTTTGTTGGTACTTTAAGTGGATAACCACCATTATAACTGGGTGGAGTTGTGTTCTGAGTTAACTCCGGGTTCATATTTCTTAGTATATCGGTTGAAATTCCAGCACATTTTGCCAATACATTCAAATCAATTGCTTCGTTTACCTTATGAATTACATAATCGTGTGGTTTTTCATATTGAATGTTAGTAAAACCATATTTTTCTGGTTGACTCGCGATTAAAGTAACAGCAATATATTGAGGGACATAATTCCTTGTTTCTCTCGGAAGGTATTTTCTTAATTCCCAAAAATCACTTGAGCTTGCTCTTCGCATTGCTTTTCGGACTCTACCTTCTCCACTATTGTAAGCAGCCATTGCCAAATACCAGTCACCTAAAGAATAGTAAAGGTCTCTCAAGTGTCTTGCTGCTGCGTATGATGCTTTTTCAGGGTCTCTTCTTTCATCAAAATAAACATCAACATCTAAATCGTATAAACGCGCTGTTCCTTTTACAAATTGCCAAATTCCAACAGCTCTTGCCCAAGAACGGGCTATAGGATTTAAACCACTCTCAGGCATGCTCAAAAATATAAGTTGCTGTGGTACCTTTTCTTCAGAAAATATCCTCGCCATCATCGGAAAATATTTACCGGAACGAGAAAGCCAGGCGTCCATATACTTTCTTCCTTTTCCAGTGAAATATTCTATATACTGTTCTACATATCTATTTATTTCTAAAGGAAATTCACCAACTAAAACAGTTGCACTAATCTCTGAAGTAACTTCTTCTGTAATTGTGGAATCTTCTTCTATAACATGATCAGGAATTCTTTTTGCCATCCATTCTTCTAAAGCATTCATTGATGCATCTTCGGGTAATTCATCTAAGCTTTCAACAAAAGATTTATAATCATCAACTATAGAATTTTCTAATTCTAAATATGCCTCGTTCTCTTCAACATTTGGATAATAACTCAATTTATTTATTGTTGTTAATGCTGATTCATAATAGCTAATCGCTTCAGCTTTAAATCCTAATTTTTGTTTATACAGTGCATTCACATAATCTTTTCGCGCATTTTCTAACATTTCGTTTGAAATCGTAGATATTTTTACAAAGGATGTATCAGGTTTTATTAATTTTGAAGTTTTAGGTGTTGATTGAAATGATGTGCATGAAGATACAACTGATATAATAGCAATAAACATTGGAAGGAATAGTATTCTTTTCACACAGACCCCTAATTTTAGAATTTTAATTGCAATTTAGTCTCTTATAAAAATTTTGTCAAGCTAATTATGAAATAATTCGCTTTATGCTATGTAAAACAATAAGTTATGTTTAATAATACTTTTGGTAAATTTATAATGGAATGTTTGAATGTTTCTTTCTCGGATTCAAATCAACCTTAGTTTTTAATATTTGGAATGCTGAAATCAATCTTTGTTTCGTTTCTTGAGGTATTATTACTTCGTCAATATATCCTCTTTCAGCTGCTATGTATGGATTTGCGAATTTTTCTAAATATTCTTTTAGTAGCTGTTCGAGTTTTTCAGTTGGATTTTTTGCATTTGCTATCTCCTTCTTAAAAATTATCTCCACTGCACCTTTTGGTCCCATCACAGCAATTTCTGCACTCGGCCAAGCAAAATTAAAATCTCCTCTAATATGTTTAGAATTCATCACATCATACGCACCGCCATAAGCTTTACGAGTTATAACAGTTACTTTCGGAACCGTGGCTTCACAAAATGCAAATAATAATTTTGAACCATGACGAATTATTCCATTCCATTCTTGTTCTGTACCAGGTAAAAATCCTGGAACATCTTCAAGAACTAATAATGGTATATTAAACGCATCACAAAAACGGATGAATCTTGCACCTTTAACAGAAGAATTAATATCTAAAACACCAGCTAATACGGAAGGCTGATTAGCTATTACTCCAACAGATTGTCCGCCAATCCTTCCAAACCCAATAATAATATTTTGAGCATAATTTTCATGGACTTCCAAAAATTCATTATTATCCACAATTAAATTAATTATCTCTTTCATATCATACGGTTTATTAGGATTGTCTGGAATAATTGTATCAAGTTTTGGTATGATTGCATCATTACTAAAATCATAATTATGCTCTGGCGGTAGATCTTTCCAATTAAGCGGAATATATTCGATTAATTTTTTGATATTTTCTAAAACTTCAACTTCGCTATCAAATACAAAATGCGCAACACCACTTTTCGAGGAATGAGCTTCAGCGCCTCCTAAGTCTTCAAAACTTACTTCTTCATGGGTAACAGTTTTCACTACATTGGGTCCAGTTACAAACATGTGACTTGTACCTTTAACCATAAAAATAAAATCAGTAATGGCTGGCGAGTAAACGGCTCCTCCAGCACATGGACCAAGAACTGCAGATACTTGAGGTACAACTCCTGATGCTAAAGTATTTCTTAAAAATATTTCTGCATAACCTCCAAGACTTACAACTCCTTCTTGTATTCTCGCACCGCCAGAGTCGTTTAATCCAATTATGGGGATTCCCAGTTTCAAGGCCATATCCATTATCTTGCAAATCTTTTCTGCATGAGTTTCTGAAAGGGAACCACCAAATACTGTAAAATCTTGACTAAAAATTGCAATTGGCCTTTTATTTATTGTTGCATAACCAGTAATTACTCCATCGCCAGAAATTCTATTCTTATCAATTCCAAAATCAGTTGATCTATGTTTTACTAACATATCAATCTCTTGAAATGATCCATCATCAACTAATAATTCTATTCGTTCACGTGCAGTTAACTTCCCTTTTTCGTGCTGCTGATCAATTTTATTTTTCCCACCACCCAGTAATGCATCTTTTCTAAGTTTCTTTAATTGCTCAATTTTGTCTTTCATATTTACCTTAAATCTTATAATTACTTTTGAAGAAATTGAATACTATTCAAATCTTTTTCAATTATTTCTTTTAAATCTAAGAATCGATTTTCAGTTATAATTTCTTTACTTCTTTCAACGGGTAAATCTATTTGATACGTTTTAACAATTTCACCAGGATTTTTACTCATTAAAAAAACAACGTCAGAAAGTAATATTGAATCAATCACATTTGTAGCAGCAAGTAATATAGGAATTTTTTTAATCTTACTTATTTTTCTCAGTAACATAATAAGTTCGAATTTGGGAACTTCATTTAAGTCATTGAAAGAATCATCAATACATATTAGTGAAGGATTATTTGCAAGAGTCCTTGCTAGTGAAATTCTAAATCTAAATCCAATACTTGCATTATGCGGATAATGTTTTTCATATCCGTCAAGTTCTACCAGTTTTATTAATTCTCTAATATTTCCAAAATTGTTTTTATCTAATCCAAAAAGAATATTTTCTTCAACGCTTAACCAAGGAAATGTAGAAGGTGCTGAAGGAATATATAATATTTTATTTTTTGAATCCTTTTCTATTCTTCCGCTGTCTGCTTGGTTAAAACCGCATATAATTTTTAATAGTAGTGTTTTTCCGGCTCCAGAGGGTCCTACCAATGAATAAATTTTGTTGTCATTAATTACAAATGAAATATCTTTCAGAATTAGTGAACTTATTCCATCTGCATGTTCGAAGGCTTTCGATATGCAATTAATTTTTATCATTTATCCAGAAAAAAAGTTTTTTATGTATAAAAGTAATACCACTGCTGCCTAATAAAATTAGTATTGCAATAATCAGTGCAATAGCAAAAAGACCAGAAAAATCTGAGTATGATAATGCATCCTTATAAATTCCTCCAAATCCATTAATGCCGGCTATAAATTCATAAATCATTGCTAAAATCCAAACTTGATAATGAATTTTACGCATCGACGTAAAAATATTTGGTTGTAAACTTTTTATTGCAACTTTCGAATAGATTTGGTTGGCTGATAGACCAAGATTTTTTGCGACAAGTAAATAAATTTTATTTATGTTTTTGAATTCTTTTACATAAATAATGCATAATGCAATGCTAGAAAAAATAGTAGTGAATAGAAATTCATAAATTAGATTATTTCCAAACCAGTAAACAAAAATTATTGCAAAGAAGAATGCTGGAAAGTATTGGAATATTTTTAATTTTTCGAGAACTGAAGGTGATTCAAATTCTATCCTTATCAATAAAATAGCAACGGAACGCGAAACGAAATAGGAAATAAAAAGCGATAAGTACACAACAGAAGTAGTTATGCTAATTGCAAGTATTAAATTATAATCTTGCCATATAACAATTAATGATTCTAATAAAATCGACGGCTTAGGAAGTAGTTTATTTATTGGAAGGATATACTCAAAAAGAATGATATAGATAAACAATAAAGTTAAAGCAAAAATAATTTTTGAGTCAAAATTAATTTTTTTCATTATGAACAAATCTTATCTTATAAACATATTTAATATATCGATTGGATGAAGACAATCCAATTAACTTGTTAAAAATGGATTGAATAACTTTTCGTGACCAATTGTACTTTCAGCTTCATGCCCAGGATAGATTATTACGTCATCCGGTAAGTTAAAAAGTTTTGTTTTAATTGATTTTATTAGGTCATCAAAATTTCCTCCCCATAAATCGGTTCTTCCAATCCCTTCTTTAAATAATACATCCCCAGTAAAACATATTTTATCTGTCTCAAAATAGATACATAATTCACCTTGTGTATGTCCCGGTGTATATAAAAAACTGCAAGTAGAATAACCAATACGTAGTGTAGAGTATTCATTAAGCATCTCATCAGGTTGTGGAGATGGTTTAAAATTAACTCCATATGTTTTAGATTGTTCCATCATTAAGTCAAGTAGAAATACATCATGTTCAGGGGCAAGATACTTTACACCATATTTTTCTTTTAGAAATGCATTCCCAAAAATATGATCGATATGGCAATGGGTATTAACAATGTATTTCAACACTAATCTGTTTTCATCAATAAACCCAGAAAGAGTTTTGTTTTCATTTTCATCATAATTACCCGGATCAATTATCATTGCTTCTAAACTTGTTTCATCAAAAACAACATATGTGTTTTCTGAAAAAGGACTGAAAATAAATTTTTTAACAATTAGCACGATTATTTCCTAAAATTCTGTTTAATTTTTTTAACTAAATCCTTAGTAAATGATATATAATTGCTTTTCGTTTCCTCTATTGAATCCCCGCCGAATTTTTCTAAAAATAATTTTGCAATTGCCCAGGCAGTCATTGATTCAGCAATTACAGAACACGCTGGTACTGCTACAAAATCACTTCTTTCTCGTCTTGATTCAATTGAATTCATATTTCTTAAGTCAATTGTTTTAAGGGGACTCATTAAAGTTGCAATTGGCTTCATTACTGCACGAAGTATTATCGGCATTCCAGTTGAAATTCCCCCTTCAATACCGCCGGCTCTATTAGACTTCCTACTAAATCGATTGTTTGCAATTAGAATTTCATCATGAACTTCAGATCCATATTTATCGCCGGAAGAAAAACCTATTCCAAATTCTACACCTTTAACAGCATGAATTGACATAATTGATTGAGCAATTTCTGCTTCAAGTCTGTTGTCATAATTCATAAATGATCCTAACCCAATTGGGAGGCCAGTTGCTATAACATAAAACGTTCCTCCAAGTGTATCCCCTTTCTTCTTGGCTTGTTTAATTCTTCTAATAATCCTATCCTCATGATTTTTGTCAAGAACCCTTACCTGACTACTATCTGCCGCGAGGTTTATATCTTTTGCATTAACATTTTCAACTGATTTATTCTCGAACCATTTTTCGATATGATTAGTATTGGAGTAAACACCTCCAATATTTTCGACAAAACTCCCAATGTAAATTCCAAATATTTCTAAAAATTTTCTTGCGATTGTGCAAGCAGCAACTCTTGCTGCCGTTTCTCTAGCACTTGACCTTTCTATCGAGTTACGAATATCATTGTAACCATATTTAATCGTACCAGTTAAATCAGCGTGCCCAGGACGCGGTATAGAAATAATCTCTCCATATTGCCTTTGCTTTTCTAAACTCATTAGATCAGTCCAATTTTTCCAATCATTATTCCATATCAGCATCGAAATTGGAGACCCAAGTGTTTTACCATATCTGATACCAGAAAGGATTTCAACTTTATCATTTTCAATTTTCATACGAAGTCCG
>VGVY01000105.1 GCA_016873835.1 Ignavibacteria bacterium | reverse complement strand
AATCACTTTTTAGTTTATTCAGATATTCATTCATTGCATGCTGATATGCAAGCTTTATTTGGTGAGGTTGTGTAGTCATTTGTTCATTTGTTTCGAGATCAACAAAAATTGAATCGCGGTCGAAGCCAAAACTCTTTTCAATCGGATCCAGAATTTGAAAAACAATCACTTCATTTTTTTTGAAACGAATCTGTTTCAAAGCTGACAGAAGAGCATCCGGATTATCGAACAGATCAGAGATAATAATTGTCAATCCTCTTTTCTTAATATTCTCTGCGGCACTATTTAAACACAAAGAAGTTTCAGTTCTTCCTTGAGAATTTATATTAGTTAATGAAGTAAGCAGAGTTTTTAAATAAACTCGATTTGACTTTGGTGGCAAATAAGAATGAATTTTATCTGAGAAGATTGTAAGTCCAATTGCATCTTGCTGTTTGATCAATAAATAACAGAATGATGCAGCAAGTGTAATTGCATACTCCAGTTTAGTTACAGACGCTGAATGTTTGAAATCCATTGAGCGGCTGATATCGATAAAAATATTGCAGACTAAATTTGTTTCTTCTTCATACTGTTTGATAAAAAACTTTTCACTTTTGCCGTAAACTTTCCAATCAATGTTTTTAAGAGAATCACCTTGCATATAAGGACGGTGTTCGCTGAACTCAACACTAAAACCATGATAAGGACTTTTGTGAAGCCCAACCATAAATCCTTCAACAACCATCCGCGCTTTTAACTCAAGGTTTTTTAGTTTAGAGATTATCGATGGATCGAAGTAATTCTTAAAATCTTTTGATTTTACTATCACTACTTGTTTGCCCCAATACTCTTTTCAAGAATTTCATCAGGTGTTTTGCCAAGATTTTCTAATTCAATTCTAACGGAAGCAATTAATTCGCTGTTAGGATATTGATTTAGAAATTCTTCATATACAGTTTTAGCTTTTTCAAATTGATTTAATTCATTTGCTAATACAAATCCAGTCATCATCATAGACGGCGGTGCTCCTATGCTTTTGGGATATTCTTTATAGACTCGTGTATAAAACTCAACCGCCTTTTCGAGCGATTCTTCCTTTGATAATCCTTCAAAATTAAAATTGTGATAAAGTTTAGCACATTCAAGAAGTGCTGCTGATGCAATTTCACTTTCGGGATATTCTGAAACTATTTTTAAGAATTCATTCAATGCTTCTTTATATTTTTGTTCGTCAACCATTTTTAATGCACCATCAAACGCATCTTTATCTCTATTTGGATTGCATCCAATAATAATTATAAGTGCGGCATATAAAATTACTTTTTTCATGTAATTGTTCCTTTGTAAAGTGTTTATTCTTGTTTTAAATATAATTAAGATTGAAAAACAAAAGAAATTTTTTGAGCTCTGAAATTTAATATGAAGTCAGTGAAAAAATTGTCATACAGTCCGCTTATGTCGGAATGTTGAATTTTTGTCAAACAGAGTTCATCGAAATGTGACTATGCAAAGTATGCTACTTTTGGTTGAATTGTCATGATTCGACAAGCTCACCATGACATCTTTTGTCATGTCGAATCCCGCAAAGCGGGAAGAGACATCTAAAAGATTTCTCATCCGTCAACCAACAGATTCGAAATGACGGTTGAGTTTTGTCATGGTTCGACGTGTTCGCCTCTGGTGAATAAACTCACCAATACAAAAAAAATCATAAAGCTGGTAAAACGATTTTCATTGAGTCGCCGCGAGAAAAAGAAATTTTTCTACCAAGTGCTTCAACTCTTCTTTGAAGTTTTAATGCACTTTCAACTGGATCATCTGCCACTCCTCTTTTACCAGGATAGATTTGATAATTATCACGATAAGGATGAGGAGTAAGATCCGGCATAATAACATTTGCGCCAACATTTAAGCCTTTTTCTCTTCCTAGTTGATCTAAAGTATCAAGTGCTGTAGTCGCCGGGATATGAACATTTTTTAGGACTAATCTAAGAACTGCAGTAACTTTTAATGTTAGTTCTGGTGAGCCAGCATTTTTGGAATGATATGGAGTATTTGGCGAAGGAATGAATGGACCAAAAGCTGCCATGTCTAAATCTAATTCTTTGCAGAGTAAAATATCATCAGCAATATCTTCAATTGTCTGCATCGGAAGACCAATCATATTTCCAGAGCCAACTTGGTAACCAATTCTCTTTAAAAATTTAATATGATTTATTCGATCTATCAGCTTTTGTTTTGAATGATAAAGCGAATAGAGTTTCTTGTTTGAAGTTTCATGCTTCAAAAGGTAACGGTCAGCACCAGCAATTTTCCATGCACGATATTCGTCGAATCCTCTTTCGCCTAAGCTAAGCGTAATTGCAGCATTTGATTTCTGCTTAATTGAAAAAATTATGTGAGAGATAAAATCAGCATCGAATTCGCTGTCTTCTCCGGATTGTAAAACAATTGTGAAAATGCCAAGTTTGGTAATTTGGTTGGCAGTTTC
Source organism: Ignavibacteria bacterium (assembly GCA_016873835.1). Classification (GTDB taxonomy): domain Bacteria; phylum Bacteroidota; class Ignavibacteria; order Ignavibacteriales; family Melioribacteraceae; genus DSXH01. Next base: position 4,637 of record VGVY01000105.1, on the reverse strand, counting down.
GATAATTTCTTCAACACTCATTCTGAAACGCTCAAGAGAAATGTTGTCTTCTCTCAAACCGCAGTAAAGACAATTCTGCTCACAATAGTTTGATATTTCGATTATACCTCGCATATGGACTTCATCACCGCAATATCGTTTTCGTACTTCATCAGCATGTTTATATAATTTTTGCATTTCTTCTGGATTTTTAAGATTAAGAAGATAAATTATTTCATCGCGCGAATAATTCTCTTTATTTAAAATTTCTTCAAGTTTCATTTTTATCTTTCAGTTATAGAATTGATTAAAAGAAAACATCTTTTTCGCCGTCGTTCACTCTTTTAATCATATTCTCAGTTTTTGTTTTAATGTTATCTTCAAGTTTCTCAACTTCATTCTGTAAAAAGTCTTCCGCAATTTCACAGCTTCCATCCAATAAAAAGTCATTTATATATTCTTGAAAAGTTGAGATTGCATTTGGAGTACATATTTTTCCAATGTTTCCAGACTTAGCTAATTGCATGAATCGATCTCCAGTCCGTTCAGACCGATAGCAAGCAGTGCAGAAACTTGGCATATAACCTAATTGACAGCAATCCTTAACAACTTCTTCAAGTGTTCTGTGATCGCCAAGTTGAAATTGCTCTGCTTTTTGTTCATTTCCATTTTTATATGAACCGGGAGAGGTTCTGCTGCCGGCAGAAATTTGAGAAACACCAATATTAAAAAGTTCTCTTCTTAATTCGGCTCGTTCTCGAGTTGAAAGAATTATTCCGGTGTACGGAACAGAAAGACGAATTACAGCAATCAATTTTTTGAATTCAATATCATTAACAGCATGCGGTGGCTGATTTGCCGCCGGTGCATTCAATGCTGGCTCAAGTCTTGGGATTGAAATTGTATGCGGTCCAATACCAAATCTTTTATCTAAATTATCGGCATGAAGCAGCATCGAAAGAGTTTCAAATTTATAATCAGCCAATCCAAATAAAACACCAATACCTACATCATCAATCCCAGCTTGTAATGCTCTATCCATCGCATAAAGCCGCCAAGCATAGTCTTTTTTGGGACCATCTGGGTGCATCTTCAAATAAGTTTCATAATGATAGGTTTCTTGAAAACACTGATAAGTGCCGATTCCAAAACTTTTTAATTCTTTAAACTGGTTAATTGAAAGTGGAGCTGTATTAATATTAACTCTTCTAATATTCGATCCATTAACATTAACTTGATAAACAGCATTTACTGATTCACCAATAAAATCCATACTTGCTTTCTTGGGATGTTCACCGCACACTAATAATAATCTTTTATGACCTTGTTCGACTAAAAATTTTACTTCTTGCTGTATTTCATCTAATGTCAATGTTTTTCTGGCAATCTCTTTGTTGTCTTTTCTGAATGAACAGTAAAGACAATTATTGATACAAAGATTTGTAAGATATAAAGGGGCAAATAAAACTAAACGGTTACCATAAATTTTTTCTTTTACTTCTCTTGCCGTGCTGAATAGTTGTTCAAGTATTTGTTGGTCGGAAATATTAAGGAGTGCTGCAGAATCTTCAATTGAAAGACCTTTTGCATATTTAGCTTTTAATATAATCTCTTTTTGGAGATCAACTGAATGAAGTCTTTTATCCTCGATTAAAGAGTTAATTTTTACTTCATTTATGAATTCCATTAAGATCGTCCTTTAAAAAGATATTGAGACTCTTAATAAACAACTTACATACCATTATGAAAGGATAAAAATAGACTGAAAATGAGATTTTCTAATAGAAATTCTTAAAATGAAGAAACTATTTTGATGCTATTCTTTTTTTTTAGACTTGAGATTAAAACTTCGATAAAGAAGATAAATTAACTTACGCCTGATTCAGGGATTTCAATAAAATGACGAGAGGCATTTAAAACAACCCGAACTCCGAATGGAATTGTAATGCTGTCCTTTATATGACCGTGTTTTACGTTATAGGCAACCGGTATTTTTAAATGTTGGAAATAGTCTGCAACAATTTCATTTAATGTAAAAGATTTTTTACTTGGGTCTGATTCAACACAATCGACAAATCTTCCAAGTATAATTCCTTTAATTTCCTTAAATAATTTTGCTAACCGAAGCTGATTAAACATCCTATCAATACGATATGGTGCTTCATTAATATCTTCTAACATAAGAATTGAATTTTTGAAGTTTGGAAAATATTGCGTACCAAGAAGTGAAACCAATAGACTTAAGTTACCGCCAAGAATTCTGCCTTCGCCTCTTCCTTTTGTTAGAACATAGAATTTTTGATTATTTGGATTCTTCAGTTTTCCTATTTTTGTGTTGGATGTGATAGTTTCCCAAAATATTTCTTCTGTAAAGGAAGAAATTTCTTCATGAAAATCGACAGCAACCATTGGACCAGCATATGTTATCAATCCGCATTTTGCAAAAAAAGCCATCTGCAGCGCATTGATATCGCTGTAGCCGACAAAAATTTTGGGATTATTTTTAATTAATTTATAATCAATTTTATCAAGCAAACGTCCGGAACCATAACCTCCACGAATTGAAAAAATTGCTTTAACTTTTTTATTTGCAAACATTGAGTGAAGATCATCAACTCTCTGGTGATCATTACCAGCGAGATAGCCTTCAACTTTACCGACATTTGCACCTATTTCAACTCGGTATCCAATTTTTTCTAAATAATTTACACCTTTATTAATCTTCGAGAGGTCATCGGGAGAAGAAGCTGGGGAAATAATTCCTATTACATCCCCCTTTTCCAATTTTTTAGGTTTGATTATTCGCATTAAGAATTTGAACTAACTTGAATTCAATATAGTAAATCAAACAAAATGAAGCAAAAACTTAAATTAATTAAGGTGGGAGGATGAAATAATTAAACAAAAACGCTGAATTTCGTCCGTTTTCTAATCATTTGTTGATGATTCTTTGCCAGAAATTTTAGGATGGGATACAACTTTTGCTTCAATATAGAAAATTAAGTTTTCACAGATATTTGTTGCATGATCTGCAAGTCTCTCGATATGCTTTATCAAAATAATCAAATGGGAACACGGTTCAATCAGAGTTGAATCAGATTTCATTTTATTTACGAGAAAATTAAAAATCTCTTTATTTAGTTTATCAACTTCATCATCACTTACTAAAACTTGTTTTGCAAGTTGAATGTCATTCTGAATAAAGGAATCAATTGCACTTTGAACCATTTTGCGTGCTCTATTTGCCATATCAATAACTTTTGATTCGTCAATCAATTCTTTATACGAAGAGGTTTTCTTAGCTCTCTGGCCAATATTAACAGCAATATCACCGCAACGTTCAAGTTGATTGTTAATCATTAATACCGACATGACAAAACGAAGATCGGTTGCAAATGGTTGAAAGATAGCAAGAATATTTTCGCACTGAACTTGAATTAAATTATCGTACGCATCAATTTCTCTGTCTCTTGATTTCATTCCCTTGCACAGTCCAACATTTCCAGTAGCAAGTCCGGTAATTGCATTATCAACTAATTCATCAACAAGAGATGCCATCTTGATTAAATTTGTTTTTAAACTTTCAATTTCTGATGTGAAATGAGATTGCATTTTAATTCTCCTTATCCAAAGCGACCGCGGATATAATCTTCAGTTTGTTGTAATTCTGGATTTGTAAACATTTTTTGAGTTGATGTATATTCAATCAAATCACCCATATAAAAAAATGCAGTATTATCGCTGACACGAGCGGCTTGCTGCATGTTATGTGTTACAATGATGATAGTATAATTATTTTTTAACTCAAAAATAAGATCTTCAATTTTAGTAGTAGATATTGGATCGAGTGCACTTGCTGGTTCATCCATCAATATTATTTCTGGATCAACTGCTAAAGCTCTTGCAATACAAAGTCGTTGCTGCTGACCTCCGCTAAGTGAAAGACCACTTTTATTAAGATCGTCTTTAACTTCGCTCCAAAGTGCAGAGCGGATTAGGCTTTGTTCAACAATTTCATCAAGCTGGTTTTTGCTTTTAATACCATTAATTCGTGGTCCATATGCAACATTTTCATAAATCGATTTTGGGAATGGATTAGATTTTTGAAATATCATACCAACTTTTTTGCGAAGTTCAACAATATCAATATTTTTTTCGTAAATATTTACATCATCAATTAAAACTTTCCCATCAATATTTGTAGAGGTTATTAAATCATTCATCCGATTAAGAGTTCTTAAGAAGGTAGACTTACCGCATCCAGATGGACCAATAAGTGCAGTAACTTTTTTATCAGGAATTATGATAGAAACATTATTTAATGCTTTTTTAGGACCATAAAAAAAATTAAGATTTTCAACTTTTATTTTTGAATTGGCATTCATCATCAATTCCTAAATATTAATTTTTTTTCTGAATCGGTATCTAATAATTATCGCAATAAACGAGAGAAAAAATGTGCAAGCTAAAAGAATAAATGCTGTTGCATATTGTATTCCTTTAGTTGCTTCAACATCTGTTGATTGTGTTGCCATAACATAAATATGATAACCAAGATTCATAAATTGATCTGTTAATTGTGTTGGTGTGTATGGTAAAAAATATGCTGCACCGGTAAATAATATTGGTGCTACTTCTCCAGCTCCGCGTCCGATTGC
>VGVY01000104.1 GCA_016873835.1 Ignavibacteria bacterium | reverse complement strand
CCCATTCAGCTACAGAAAAAGCATTACATCCGGCTGCGTCTGCAAATGAAATGTTTTGTGAGGATAAATATTTTTGATCAATGTGATCTGTTCCAATTGTAACAGTTCCAACAAACTTAATCGAAGATTTTTTAAGAAGAGTTTCGTTTACAGTTGTTATCGATCTTACGAGTAAAACATCCGCATCATGAAGAATTTCGCCTGTAATTTCTCTTCCGCTGCATAATTCTATTTTCCCGAATGAGCCAAAGGCTTCTTTTACTTGTGGAATACTTTCGTCAGCAATTATTTTCATTTAGTTTTTTAATTTCTATAATGTAAATATAATTTAATGAGCAAAAATACCCTATAATGCTAAGATTTGTAAACCCCTTATTAAATGATTATTTTTGCCAAAATTTTTAGAGGAGTTCTTTACTTAGATGAAGTTTAATATTAGAACACATACATGCGGTGAATTAAGAGAAAATAACATTGGAACTCAAGTTGTACTTAATGGTTGGGTTGCCATAAGGAGGGATTTAGGGGGCGTCATATTTATAGAATTACGTGATAGATATGGTATAACTCAAGTTGTATTTGAACCATCATACAATTCAACTGCTCACGAACTGGGAAAAAAATTAAGAAGTGAATTTGTAATTTCTATTGAAGGAAAAGTACGCAAACGACCAGCTGGAACTGAGAATCCATCGCTTGAAACCGGTAACATTGATGTTATGGTTGATAAATTACTAATTCTTAATCAATCTGAAACTCCTCCGTTTCCAATCGAAAATAAAATTGACGCAAGCGAAGACTTACGTTTGAAATACCGCTATTTAGATTTACGCAGACCAGACGTACAAAAGGATTTATTGCTGCGGCATAAAATGTATCAAATTACAAGGAAATATTTTGATTCCAATTCCTTTATTGAAATTGAAACACCAGTATTAATGAAAAGCACTCCAGAAGGCGCACGTGATTTTTTAGTACCAAGCAGACTACACAAAGGGAAGTTTTATGCACTTCCTCAATCACCTCAAACCTACAAACAATTATTGATGGTATCTGGTTTCGATAGATATTTTCAAATCGTGAAATGTTTTCGTGATGAAGATATGCGTGCTGATCGTCAACCCGAATTCACTCAAATCGATATCGAAATGTCATTCATTGATATGGAAAATTTATTTGAAATTATTGAAGGACTGATGAAGGAATTTTTTAAAGAAATTTGGAATATTGAATTAACAACACCAATTCCAAGATTAAGTTTTGATAAAGCAATGGAAAAATATGGAAGCGATAAACCTGACATTCGGTTTGGACTGGAAATGGTTACTCTTAATTCTGTATTTAAAAATTCTGATTTTAGAGTTTTCAAAGATTCTATTTCTAATAATGGTGTTATTACCGGGTTACTTGCAAAAGGTTGTGGTGATTATACTCGCAATCAACTTGATGTGATAACAGATTTTGTGAAAAAGCTTGGTGCCGGCGGACTTATTTGGATGCGTGTAAAAGAAAATGATCTTGAAGCGCCTATAGCAAAATTTTTATCTGATGATGAAAAGAAAAATTTAATTCACGAAGTAAAAGCTGAGACTGGCGATTTATTATTTTTATTAACTGGCAATAAACTAAAAACTCTTTCAATTATGGGAAGTCTTCGTTTAGAAATGGCAAAGAGAATGGGTTTAATAAACTCAGACCTAAAACCAGCCTTGCTTTGGGTTACTGATTTTCCTCTCTTTGAATGGGACGAAGAAACAAAAAGATTTTATGCAATGCATCATCCTTTTACTTCTCCAAGAATTGAAGACATTCCTCTTATGGAATCTGATCCGGGTAAAGTAAAAGCACGTGCATATGATTTAATTTTAAATGGAAATGAAATCGCCGGTGGTAGTATTAGAATACATGATGCAAATCTGCAAGCTAAAATGTTTAATCTTCTTGGAATTAGTGAAACTGAAGCAAAAGAAAAATTTGGATTCTTAATGAATGCATTTAAATTTGGTGCACCACCTCATGGAGGAATTGCATTTGGTTTTGATAGACTTGCAATGATTTTTGCCGGTCGGTCTTCAATTAGAGATGTTATGGCATTTCCAAAAACTTCAAGCGGACTTTCATTAATGGATGATTCCCCGGCTAATGTTGATGAATCTCAACTTACTGAACTTCATATCAGACTAAAAAAATAGCTATTAAGCGGACATATTTTTACATGTAATATTTTCCGATTTATGGGTTGGTAGTCCACTCTACTTTAAAAAAATCCTTTCCTTTTAAAAAAAGCTTACTTATATTAATTATGCGATCAGAAAAAATTTCCGTTTTTATTAGAGTAAATTATTAATTGGATTTTGAAACTCGTTATGAAATTTACACTTAATCGAAAAATGATTTTACTCTTATCCTCAAGACAAAATTACCAGTGGAATTTTTTTATTTTTAAAAATTTCTCTCATTTTTGTTTATCCACTTGGCATTAGAAATGACTTAATACTAATTGAAGGGATAAAAAAATCAAACATGATCATTAAGGCATTAAACATAATTCAAAATATCTTTAACTAATCAGTAGGAGTATTTTATGGGACAGCAACAACTTCTTCTTATTGTTCTTGGCGTTATCATTGTTGGTATTGCAGTAGTAGTTGGCATCAATGTATTTTCTGCTAGTGCTGTTACGGCAAATCGCGATGCAGTAATTTCTGATTTAACTAATTTAGCTGCATTAGGACAACAGTTTTACAGAAAACCAGCAGCTCTTGGCGGCGGTGGCAATACATTTACCGGCTGGACAATTCCAACTCAATTAGCTACAACTGGAAATGGAACTTATACAGTTACTGTTGCAGCTCAAGCATTAACCTTAGTTGGTGTGGGAACTGAGCTTGGCAATAATGGAACAAGTGGGGTTAAAGCAACAATGGTCGTGGGTCCAAATGCTATAACTTCCACAACTATCAACAATTAAATTTTCTCAGATAGTTTTTGTCGATTCATTTGAGAAACTTCAGATACCTGAAGTTTCTCAAATTGTATTTCTTATAAAGTCATTAGTAATTTATGTATAAATGGGAGAGCAGAAAGGATTGTTTTTAGGTTCATCATATTGGTTAAAAAAATATTCATAGCAATGATCAATCAATAAATTTTAACCTTTAGCGGAGGTTGAATTTTAATTTTGAATTGATTTTCAGATAGTAAAAATAAAATTGAAATTGAGGGCTTTTCAAATAATAAATAAGAGGTTATAATGGGACAGCAACAATTGTTATTAATCGTTCTTGGTGTTATAATTGTGGGGATTGCGGTTATTGTTGGAATTAATTTATTTTCTGCAAGTGCTGTTACTGCAAATAGAGATGGAGTGATTGCCGATTTAACAAACTTAGCATCATTAGCACAGCAGCATTACCGAAAGCCAGCTAATATAGGCGGTGGCGGCAATACATTTACGGGTTGGACAATTCCAACTCAATTAGCTACAACTGGACATGGAACATATACAGTAACTGTTGCAGCTCAAGCTGTAACACTTGTTGGTGTTGGTAGGGAATTGGGTAATAATGGAACAAGCGGTGTTAAGGCAACAATGGTTGTAGGACCGAATGCAATTACATCTACAACTATTAACAATTAAGTAATAAATTTTTTAGTTAAAGTTTTAGTGTGCTCTGTTTGATACTAATGTAAAGCAGAATTGAATTAATAAAAACAAGAGGTTATAATGGGACAACAACAATTATTATTGATAGTTCTTGGAGTAATTATTGTTGGTATCGCCGTTGTAGTTGGCATCAACTTATTTTCAGCAAATGCTGTTACTGCAAATAGGGATGCCGTAGTAGCTGATTTAACAAACTTAGCGGCAATGGCACAGCAGTTTTATCGAAAACCAGTTGCTCTTGCTGGAGGCGGTAATACATTTACCGGCTGGACAATTCCAACACAATTAGCAACAACCGTAAATGGAACTTATACAGTAACTGTTGCAGCTCAAGCAGTTACACTTGTGGGAGTTGGTAGAGAATTGGGTAATGATGGCACAAGCGGTGTTAAAGCTACAATGGTTGTAGGACCAAGAGCAATTACATCAACAACTATTAATAATTAGATTTTTATCTGAAATTTTTTCAAATTGGCGGCTGATAAAACAATGTTTTATTGGCCTTTAATTTAAAAGGGATTTCACATGATTGAAGTACGTTTTAATGCACAAAAACCAAACGGACAAGCTGTAAGTGGAAGTTTAAGTGAACCTACATTTCGGGAAGCAAAATTAAAAGTAAACAAACTTGCCGAAAGGCATCAGCTAAAAATATTATCGCTCGAAAGAAAAAGTTCCTATCTCTATAAAGTAAAGCGCCCAAATGAAAAACCGATATCTGGTGAACAACGAGCTTTTAATAAAGATGAAGTATCTCAGGCTCTGCGTAAACTTGGCTACGAAGTTGTTTCCATAAACAAAAAATTATTTGAGTATAATCCAAAACCTCCAACCCAGGATATAGTTTCTTTCGTAAAAATTAGTGCTGAATTGTTAGATCAAAAACTTCCGTATAGTGAAATTTTAACTTTACTTGTAAATGATATTGAAAATAAAACGTTAAAAGAAACTCTTAGACAAATTAATAATGAACTTAAAAAAGGGGCTGATAGTGAAGTTACTTTTTTGAGATATCAAGGAGTGTTTGGAAAATTTACTGCTTACATGCTCGGCTTGGCTTCTAAGAGCGGTAATATGACAGAAATTTATAAAGCTACTGCAAAGTTTTTAGAAAGGCAGCAAGAATTCAAGAAAAATTTACGAAGCGCACTAATTACTCCTATGGTTACTATATTTGTTTTATTTATTGCAGTATTGTTTTATGTAGGATATATTTTCCCGGAAACCGCAAAATTATTTGTTAAATTCGATATTGAACTACCACCAATGACAGCCGCAACATTACATATTAGTGATTTTTTAATGAACAATGTTGTTCTCGTCACATTAGCATTGATAATTCCCCCTATCGTTCTTTTTCATTTAAGTAAAACTCGTAGTGGAAAATTAATTGTAGATAAATACGTTTTAAAGATTCCTTTGCTTGGTTCTTTAATTCATAAAACATTGATTGAAGTTTTTTGCCGAGTATTTTACACACTCTACAGCGGATCAGCCGAAAGCATTGAACCAATTAGGATTGCTGCAGAGGCGACTGGAAATGCGTATATTGAAAATCAAGTGAAATCAGTTGCAATTCCTTTAATGATAAAAAAGGGTATTGGAGTTACAGAAGCATTCACAGCATCCGGTGTATTTACTGAAACAGCACTTTCCCGATTTCATTCTGGTGAGGAAACCGGTACTATAAAAAATACAGCGTTACAATTAGCAAATTATTACGAAAGCGAAACTGTTTATAGACTTAAAAATGTTATTGAGTTAATACAAGTTTTCATTGCAATGATTATCATGATAGTGATGATTGCATTAACTTTAGTTTCAGCAGAAACTGCTACTATTAGTCCAAAATCGCCAGTCATGTAATAATATAAGGATAAAATGATGTCAGAAATTAATTTAGAAATGACTGATAAAATTGGTTATCTGCTTCTTAAAAAGGGAATTATTGATACTAAAATTTTAGAGGATTCATTAAAACTTAAGGATGCAGATCAATTCAAGCAAAAAAGAAACCTTGCACAAATTTTGGTTGATGAATTTGGATTTGACCACGATGTCATCTTCCGTGAAGTAGCAATTCTGTATGCATTTAAAGAATTAATTTTTCATCCGGAAGATTTAACCGACGAAAGAGTTGCTGATATAAAAAATATAATCAATAAGCAAAGTAAGGAAGTACGGCAGATGCTTCTTGATCACAGAGTGATTCCGTATAAATTTGATGATAAAACAAGAGACAAATTAATTTTAGCTGCAGTTGATCCTACCGATAGAGCATTAGCAAAAGTTGCTTTCACGTTGAATGCAAAAAAATATGAAATCAATTATTTAAGAAAAAAAGATTACGATAAACTTATCAATGTTATCATCACTTCTGAAAATGAATACTTAAGAATGATTGAAGAAGTTGGCGAGGAAATGCACATTGTACAAGATGATTCTTCAATTGACGAAGAACAATTAGATGCCGAAATAAATAAAAGTGCTTTAATAAATATAGTTGAAGCATCTCTAATGGAAGGCGTTCGAAAAGGAGTGAGTGATATTCATATTATTCCTAGAGTGGGTAATAAAACCGAATTTCATTTTAGAATTGATGGAAAACTTCAACTTTGGCACACTCAAGATAACACAATGCCTGAAGCTGTTATGGCTGTTGTTAAAGATAGGTCAAAAGGATTAGATCGATTTGAAAGGGAAAAAGCTCAAGACGGTTTTATTCAAAGAGAAATAGATAATCATATAATTCGTTTTAGAGTTTCTGTTCTTCCAACAGTTGGAACAGAATTAAAAAATAAATTTGAAAGCATAGTAATAAGAATTCTTGATGATAGAAAGGTTATAAAAGACCTTTCTAAATTAGGATTAACTGGCTATTCTCAACAAGCATTTGTAAAAGCAGTTACTCAGCCGCAAGGAATGATTATTCTTACTGGTCCGACTGGAAGTGGAAAAAGTACAACATTAATTGCTGCACTCTATCAAGTAATTGATCCTACAAAAAATGTTCTTACAGTTGAAGATCCAGTTGAATATGTTATAGAAGGGGCAAGGCAGTTAAAGATTGGTTATAAAATGAATTTTGAACAAGCAATTCGTTCTATATTAAGGCACGATCCGGATATAGTTCTGGTAGGTGAAATGCGTGATAAAGAAACTGCTGAAACTGCTATCAAATTAGCAAATACTGGGCACTTAACATTTTCTACACTTCACACAAACGATGCGCCAAGCGCTGTTGCACGTCTCTATAAAATGGGAGTTGAGCCATTCCTAATCGCATATGCAATTAATATAATAGTTGCCCAAAGATTGATTAGAAAATTGTGCGAGTTGTGTAAAAAGAAAGTAGTAAATGTTGAGGAACATGTTCACCATGCCGGGTTAGATATTAAAGATTGGGCTGGTGCTGAAATTTACGAACCAGTAGGTTGTGAAAGATGCAACAAAACTGGATTCAAAGGAAGAATGGCTATCCATGAAGCATTGTATTTTACTCGTGAAATAAGACGACTGATAGTTCGCTCTGGTGAAGAAGTTGATGAAGAATCTATTCGTGAACAAGCTCGTAAAGATGGAACGATTAGTTTAAGAGATTCAGGATTTGAAAAAGCAA
>VGVY01000103.1 GCA_016873835.1 Ignavibacteria bacterium | reverse complement strand
TAATCGCAACTAAGAATGAAACAATCATAGCAGAAATTTCGCTGTATGGATTAATTCTATACCAAAACCACCGAAGAATAAATAATAAACCAGTACCAGCACCAATTTGAAGTAAAACATTGAATGCGTTTAAAGCACTTTGTAAATAAAGTGAAAATATACTTGCGAGAATCATCATCAAAACCGTTGAAATTCTTCCTACAAGAACCAGTTCTTTTTCATCAGCATCTTTTTTAACGAATCTTTTGTAAAAATCATTTACTACATATGATGAGCCCCAATTTAAACTAGTAGACATAGTTGACATGTATGCTGCAATCAAAGAAGCTACAACTAACCCTAAAATACCAGCTGGCAAATATGTAAGCATCGCCGGATAAGCCATATCGTGACCGATTATTTTTGGATTTATGTTCGGAAAAGCATGTTGAATACTTTCCAGGTTTGGAAACACAATTAATGAGCTAAGTGCAACCAAAATCCATGGCCAAGGTCGTAATGCGTAATGTGCAAAATTGAAAAAGAGAGTTGCACCCATTGAGTGCTTTTCATTTTTTGCAGCAAGCATGCGTTGAGCAATATAACCGCCTCCGCCGGGTTCTGCACCTGGATACCAAACACTCCACCATTGAATGGTTAATGGTATGATGAAAATGATTAATGCAAATTCCCAGTTATTAAAATCAGGAATAAGCGATAGTCTGCTGCTTATTTCGGGATGTGACAATAAATTTTGCAATCCGCCAATTTTAGGATGGTTAACAGAAACATAAGCTGCAATTACAGACCCAATCATTGCCATTATAAAAAGGATAAAATCGGTCAACAGCACACCAAGAAATCCACCAAGCGAACTGTATATTACTGTAACACCGCCGGCAATTAAGATTACTTCAAGTGGAGTAAGATTAAGCATTATCGAACCAACCTTAATTGCAGCAAGAGTAACAGAAGCCATAATTGTTACGTTGAAAAAAATTCCAAGATATAAGGCACGAAAACCACGGAGAAATGCAGCTGATTTACCATCATATCTAAGTTCGTAAAATTCAACATCTGTTAATACATTTGAACGGCGCCATAATTTTGCATAGATAAAGACTGTTAGCATTCCGGTTAATAAAAATGCCCACCAAACCCAATTGCCAGCAACTCCATTTTGGCGTACAATATCAGTCACAAGGTTTGGTGTATCAACTGAAAAAGTAGTTGCCACCATTGAAAAGCCAAGCAGATACCAGGGCATATTTCTTCCTGATAAAAAATATTCTGCTGAATTTTTACTTGCACGTTTCGTTACCCAAACACCAAGAATAAGTGAAACTAAGAAAGAGAGGACAATTATTACCCAGTCAATTGTTATTAGTGGCATAATATTTCCAGATTAGTTAAGAATGTTTCATCGATTTATTTGGCATACAGAAAAACTTGCTGCCAAAATTTTTTGTATTCCTTCCATTTCATAAAATTAATTCCCCAGTGCGGACTTGCACCAGACATCCAGCAAGTAACCAAACCTTTTCCAAATTCGCGAAGAGCAAAAAGCGGATACCAAGAGTCACCATTTCTAATATCAATTAAACTTGTTGCATCTTTGTGAATTTTAGTTTCATTAAATCCAAGTAGGGCTGGAATTGTTGACCAATCAATTCCTTTTACAATTGGATGAGAAGAATCATTACATCGCACATCGTAACCATCTGTTGACTCAACTAAATCATCAAATTCAAGGCACTCAACTGGAAAAGCTTCATGAAGACGACTTCTTCGCCATCCACCTTTACCAAGCTTACCATATCATCCTCCATTCATGTGAAAATGTCCGCCTTTTTTAATCCAGTTTTTTATTTGATCAAATCTGTCAGGAAAGGTTACGGGTTTATCACCCCATTTAGAGCGCGTAAAGAAATCTGGGTGCAACATCAAACACTTGGTTTCTACATCTACAAGAATTAATACAGATGCCCAATTCAATCTTTCTTCGAATTTTTCGGGGGACATATTATATAATTCCCAAGAAGGTTCAGAAATTACTTCACAGTTTTTTATTTCTTGCAGCGAATTAATCAATGGCTGAGCATAGTTTAGTATTTCAACTCCTTTGGAAGGAGCTTGAAAAGGCGATTCAACATATTTTTGACCGCTATGTACACACCAATTACCAACATGCCATATTTTTAATTTCTCTTTTCTTTTCACAAAAACCTATTACTTAATTGCTTGCTAAAATCAGTATTTTATTGCAATTATCAAAGGCAAAAGAACTATTGCTGAGCATACGTGCCTTTAAGGAAGTCACTAAATTTTTAATATAAAAGTAGAATTAAATTTGATTGTAATTAAATTAAAAAGTTATTGGAATATCATAACAATTTTTACCAAATTGAAGTGAGGTTTTAAGTAAATAAACTTTTCTTTTAATTAAAATGAAACGTAAAATGGAAAAGAAACTGTTAATAGTTGAAGACGATATAAATACACAACAGATTTACAAAAAATTATTTTCTCAAAAGTTCAAAGTGGATGTTTGTGATTCCGATACTGAGTTTTACAAAAAAATTAAAAAGACAAAGTATCATATCATTCTGATGGATATATCACTTCGAGGGATGAAGGACGGTCTTGAATTAACCCAAGATTTGAAAAAGAATCCAGCAACTGCGCATATACCGGTAATTTGTTTAACAGCTCATGCATTTCCAAAGGACAGAGAGAATGCTTTCAATGCCGGTGTGAATCATTTTTTAACTAAACCGGTAGATACTCTACAATTGTTTAATCTTTTAGTGGAAACAGCTGAAGCTAATTAATAGTGAATGAACGGTTCCCATTTCCGTGTCAATTCTTAATTAATAACAGTCGATTATCTTTATAATTCTATGTATAGCTTATCTAAATTTAAAATTCTTGTTTTTTTCTTTCTTATCATTTCAAATTTAGTTGCCCAACCGAATCTCAATCAAAAAATTGGGTTGATTATTGGTCTTCCTACACAGCCAATTAAAAACTTTAAAGGGTTTGGCGCTGAATGGGATTCAAGATCATATGAATTAAACGGTGTAACAAGTCAAGACTTTAAATTGATTGGTGATAGGATTAAATGGATGAAAGTTCCGATTGTACGAACAATGATGCAGACAAAATGGTGTTTTAGTCAGTCACTTGGATTTGATTGGGAATCGAATGATATGAAGTTGCTCTATCGTCATCTGGATTTTTGTCAAAAGAATGGAATTGAAGTAATGCTCTCTGATTGGGGCGTTGAAGTCGATTGGCTAGCAGTTGATGGTATTAAGTCAACTTCAGATTCATTATATGCTGATGTAATTGGAAAATATTTGAATCATCTTGTAAACACAAAAGGATACTCTTGCATAAAATATTTCGGACTAGTTAATGAACCTAATTATGAAGTAGGCAACTTCGAAAGATGGAAACTTGGAATGGAAAATTTATTCCAAGTATTTGTAAACTATGAATTGAATAAAAAAATTAAACTTGTTGGGCCGGGAACGAGTAATAACAAACAATGGTTTTTCGATACTGTTGATGAGATACGCTACCTAATTGATGTATACGATGTTCACATGTATGCATGGAAAGATAGAACTGCCATTGGCAGTGTTCAACTTGAATTAACTGAACTGTGGGATTATGCAAAATCAATTGATAGAAAAGGAGATGAAAAATTATACTTTGTAACTGAAGCTGGTATGAGAGATGGTCAATCAGCAGAAATAAGTACTCAAATTGACAGCTATTATTATGGCGTATTTATGATTGATTATGCAATTCAAGCTGTTCATTCCGGTGCTACTACAGTTTTAGCATGGATGATGGATGATAATAGTCATCCTGAATTTAATTGGGGGCTTTGGACAGATAAAAAAAATGGTATGCAACTTCGCCCTTGGTTTTATTCATGGTCATTATTAACAAAATTATTTCCAGCCGGATCGGATGTATTTAAAATAAGATCGAGATCAATCAATATTAGAGCACTTGGAGCTAGAATTAATTTGAATGGAAAAACCAATTGGTCTTTTTGCATAGTTAATTTAGCGAACAATGCTCAAAAAGTATTATTAAAAGTTGATAATGAAACCAATTTTAAATTTGCAAAGTATCTGTATCAAGAAGGAAACCTTGTAAAAGATTCAAATGGATATCCAAAACCAATTGAATTTCTTTCTTTTAATTTAAATGATGGTTTGGAAATAGAAGTACCTTCAAAATCAGTCCTATTTTTTACTAGCCAAGCCAATTAAGATTAAGTAAAGTTTATACCTCTTATCTCACCTAAATACTTTTTTTTTAGAAAATCACTTGCAAATGATTAAACCAAATCATAATATTGCTGTCAAATAGACACATCATCTCATTTAAGAGCATTTATGGAAAAATCAGTTTACTTAAATAAAATTGCAGTTTGGGATAAAGCTGCAGCGCATCATATTCTTTCAAGGACTTTGTTTGGATTTACTCAACAAGATGTTGCATTTGCTCTTTCAAAATCATTAGACGATTTTATTGATAATTTCTTATTGGGTAATAAACCTGAACCTCAATCTCCAACTTACCAATCAGTTGAATGGGTAAACTCACCAAATAATAATGATACAAGAACTAATTACTCAAACTGGTTCCGGACATTAATCTATTGGTGGTATGACTTAATGTTAAATCAAGGAATGACATTTAGAGAAAAGGTAACAATTTTTTTGCATAATCATTTTGTTTCCGAATATAATGTAGTTCAAGTCCCACAGTTTATGTTTCATCAAAATAAATTATTTCGACAGTATGCTTTTGGAAATTTTAAAGAAATTACAAAAAAAGTTACGATTGATCCGGCAATGTTGATCTATCTTAACGGAAATGTTAGCACTAAAACAAAACCAAATGAAAATTATGCAAGAGAGCTTCTAGAATTATTTACGATCGGAATAGGGAATTACACAGAAAATGATATAAAAGAAGCTGCCCGAGCTCTTACTGGATGGCGTATAAACAATGATACTCGGCAATCATATTTTGATTCAACGAGATTTGATTCAACAAACAAAACTTTTTTAGGACAGACTGGAAATTTTGGATATCAAGAAATTGTAGATATAATTTTCCAGCAGCCAAAAACTGCTGAGTTCCTATGCAGAAAATTATATAAAGAATTTATTCATTATGAAACTAACAATGATTATGTACTACAGTTAGCAAATGTAATGAGAACTAATAATTATGAAATGAAACCAGTCCTTTCAACTTTGCTCAAGTCGCAATTTTTTCATTCTGAAGATGTAAGAGGCGCAAAAATAAAATCACCTATAGAAATCACATTTTCTGCATTTCGTCAATTCAATTTGGTGCCAGATGAAACTTTATATAGCTATGTCAGAACATTTCTTTCTATGATTCAGCAAGATTTATTTAATCCTCCTGATGTGCGAGGGTGGGAAGGTCAGCGAAAATGGATTAGCAGCAATACTTATCCAACAAGAAATAATTTTACTGATTCAATTATAAATGGAAAACGATTTGACCGGAATACAACAATAAAAAAAGTTGATGTAATTCCTTTTACACGCTCGTTTTCAAGTTCGGAAAATGCAGTTCAGTTCATAGAAGATATTTCAAAATTTTTAATTCAATTTCCATTAAGTACTACTAAAAAGAATTCCTTATTGCAAACGATGCTTGACGGCACCGCAATTAGCAATTGGTCAACATATGATCCATTAGCTGAGGGAAGATTGAAAAATTTTTATAAATATTTAATGCGTTTACCTGAATTTCAGCTTTTATAATCTCAAGGTATTGATATGAAACGAAAAGACTTTTTAAAACATTTAGGAATGATAACTGGAGGAGGTGTAGTAACCTTAACAGTGGGGGGAATTCCTATCAAAGCATTTGCTAATTCATTTTTGAATATAAATTCAACAAACGGAAATGTTCTTGTTTTAATTCAGCTGAAAGGCGGTAATGATGGTTTAAATACAATTATTCCATTTGAAGACTCTGTTTATTTTACCAAAAGACCAACTTTAGCTATTTCAAAAAATACCGTTGTAAAGCTAAATAACCTTACTGGCTTACATCCATCACTACAGCCATTGAAATCAATTTTTGATGATGGAAAAATGACGATTGTTCAAAATATTGGTTATGAAAACCAGAACCGTTCTCATTTCCGTTCAACAGATATTTGGCTTTCGGCTTCAGATGCAAATCAATTTTTATATGATGGGTGGGCTGGAAGATATTTAGCTAAAGCATTTCCAAATTATCCGGCTTTACCTCCGGCGCATCCTATGGCAGTTCAGCTTGGCTCTGTTCAGTCACTTGTTTTAGAAAGTCAATATGGAGGGATGGGAATAACATTTCAAGATCCAAATAATTTTTATCAATTGGTAAGTGGAATCAATGCTGATAATGATCCTTCTCCTAATACACTTGCTGGTGAAGAATTGAAGTTTTTGAAAGAAGTTGCTGCTCTATCAATTCAATATGCTTCAGTGATAAAAGAGAAAGCAGACGCAAGTCAAAACAAAGTTACTTATCCAAATACAAACTTAGGAACGCAATTAGCAATTATAGCTGATTTGATTTCAGGCGGTTTGCAAACCCCAGTTTACCTTGCAACTCTCGATGGATTTGATACTCATGCAAATCAAGTAACATCACATGCTAATTTGATGAAAACTCTTGCTGATGCTATTAAAGCTTTTCAAGATGACCTTCAATTATTAGGTGTTGCCGATAAAGTTGTTACAATGACCTTTTCTGAATTTGGTAGAAGACTGACAGAAAATGGAAGTTTTGGTACAGACCACGGTGCGGCAGCACCAATGCTATTTTTTGGAAATAGAGTCATTGGAGGGTTTTATGGAAGCAATCCAAGCTTAACTGACCTTGATTCAAGCGGTGATGTAAAATTTAAATATGATTTTCGACAAATTTATTCAACTGTGCTTATCAATCATCTTGGTATGTCTAAAGAGCAAGTGGCGCAAGTATTGTTAAAAGATTTTCAAACACTTCCAATAATAAAGATTAATCCAACTTCAGTAAACGATAATAATTTAATACCAAGTGATTACAATCTTGAACAAAATTATCCGAATCCATTTAATCCTTCTACAACTATTTCATATTACTTAGCAGAATCTGGATTTGTCTCTATAAAAGTTTTTGATTCAATTGGAAGAGAAATAAAATTACTTGTAAATAATTATCAAACTGCTGGAAAGCATTCGGTTCAATTTTATGCAAATGGTCTATCTAGCGGTACTTACATTTATAGTATAGAAGCTGGTAATTTTAAAACCTCCAGAAAAATGTTGTT
>VGVY01000102.1 GCA_016873835.1 Ignavibacteria bacterium | reverse complement strand
GTAAAAGAAAATCGTAGAGTATATCTTACTGTAAGTGGAGGTGTTCAAGTTGTCACAATGCCGTTCCTTATCAATAAAACCATTAGAGATGCTATGATAACCATGGAACGAGTCGGTTTAACAATTAGTGAGATAGAGGAAATTGAGTCTGAGCTCCCGACTAATACGATTATTGAACAACAATACTTGGAAGGAAAGGAATTAGCAAAGGGGACCAGTGTGAAAGTAAAAGTTAGTATAGGTCCAAAAGCTGGAATGGTACGTGTTCCTAATTTGCTCGGGAAATCATTAGCTGAAGCAGAAAATTTATTACGATCGTATTCCTTAAGAATTGGAGTTAAGTCATATATTGTTTCCGGTAATTTACTTCCAAATACAATTGTCGATCAACAACCTAGTGAAAGTTCTTTAGTATCAGTTGGTGATAGTATTAATATAGTATTAACACATTCAGGCAGATAATATGATCCAACAGAAAATTATTGCGCCTTCAATTTTATCAGCCGATTTTTCAAATCTCCAACAACAGATTCGATCAGTTGAATTAGGCGGTGCAGATTGGATTCATTGCGATATTATGGATGGACAATTTGTCCCTAATATAACATTCGGTCCGTTAGTTATTAAAGCATTAAGAAGAATTACTAAACTGCCTTTGGATGTTCATCTTATGATTAAAACGCCAGAAAACTTTATAGAAAGATTTATTGAATGCGGCGCTAATTATATTTCAATTCATCAGGAAGAAGTAGTAAATCTTAATGCCACGATTAACCTTATTAAAAAGCTTGGTGCTAATGCTGGGATTGCTATAAATCCGGAAACAAAAATAGAAACAATTGAAAATCTTTTACCTAGTATTGATTTGATTTTAATAATGTCAGTAAACCCGGGATTTGGCGGGCAGTCCTTTATTCAGCATTCAATTCAAAAAATAAAAGAATTGAATGAAATCAAAACAAAATTTAACTTCAATTTTTTGATCGAAGTTGATGGTGGAATCTGCAAAAAAAACATTAGTGAAATTTCAGTAGCTGGCTGCAATGTGTTTGTAGCTGGTAATGCCATTTTTAATAGTGATAACATTTCTGCTTCAACGATAGAATTAAAAAATTTGGTAAGTAACTACTAGGCTTTTATCATATTCCACTTGATAAATAAATGTGAATTTTCACATCTTTTGATTAATATTTAATATATTTTTATATAAGAAACCTTCAGTTATTCTGAGGAAAATGTGAATATTCAAGTTGTTGATATATTCTACCCAAGTGTATTCAAGCGTTATAGCCAAAAATTTAATATTTACCGCGAATTATATGAAAAAGATTTACTTGGACTTGAAATCAGAGAAATTGATTATCGGTTTGCTCAAAAAGTTAAAAAGATAATTCTTGTAAATAAAGAAATATGTTATACTACTCAAAAAAATGATAAAGCAGTAGTTGATTTACTTGCACTTGGTTCATTTGGGGTTTTTAAAGAATTAGCGAAGGAAATAATTGCAATCGGCAATGAAGATATTGGTTTTAAAATCAACAAAGTACTTCAAAACATCTCAAACTTCGAAAATCGAGAAATAACTCTTGGCTTTCAAAAATTTCGAATGGATCGGGCAATAATTATGGGTATATTAAATGTAACACCCGATTCATTCTCGGATGGAGGAAAATATTTTTCTCGGGATAAAGCGGTTGATCACGGATTAAAACTATTTGATGAAGGTGCAGATATTATAGATGTTGGAGGTGAATCTACAAGACCAGGTTCACTTTCTGTTCCAAGCAATGAAGAATTAAACAGAGTTATTCCGGTAATTCAAGAAATTAAAAAACAAAAACCGAATGCTTTAATTTCAATTGATACACAGAAATCTAATATTGCAAAAGAAGCATTAAAATATGGGGCTTCTATTGTAAATGACGTTAGTGCCGGTGAGTTTGACAAGAAAATTTTTGACGTAGTCAAAGAATTTAATGCTACATATGTGGTAATGCATATGAAAGGGAAACCGATTAATATGCAAGACTTGCCCTATTATGATGATGTTGTAACTGAGATATATGATTTTTTAGTAAATAAAATTAATTCTTTAATAAAGTTTGGGATAAAAAATTTATTAATAGATCCTGGAATAGGATTTGGGAAAACAATTAAAGATAATTATGAACTAATTAGAAGACTTAATGAATTTAAAGGTATTGGTTATCCTATTTTAATTGGAATTTCTAACAAATCATTTTTAGGTAAAGTATTCAATATTGGAATAGAAGAAAGGCAAGATCCAACATTAATAGCTGAATCATTTGCAATTAAAAACGGTGCTAGGATTATTCGAACTCATAATGTTAGTAAAGTGAAATATGCAAAGGAAATTAATTGTCTAATTGAAAACCCGGAATTAATAAACAATGTTTGAAATTTTTAAAATCGGATTTATCTCATTTACTTTTTTAGATTTAATAGACATTCTACTTGTTTCCTTTATTTTCTATAAACTATATTCTGTTACTAAAGGAACAATAGCAGCTCAAATCTTTTATGGTTTATTATTTGTTCTATTGCTTTCATTTATTGCACAAGCAGCAAATTTTAAAGCTCTTGGTTGGCTACTTAAATTAATTTCTGAAGTTTGGGTAATCGCATTTATCA
Source organism: Ignavibacteria bacterium (assembly GCA_016873835.1). Classification (GTDB taxonomy): domain Bacteria; phylum Bacteroidota; class Ignavibacteria; order Ignavibacteriales; family Melioribacteraceae; genus DSXH01. The sequence goes on along the minus strand of VGVY01000102.1, from coordinate 5,058 downwards.
TTTTGTTTCAACCAGAAATCCGAAGACTTTTGGTATTAGTTGGAAAGAGTCCGATTACAAAAATATTTTTTAAAACTGCCGAAAGTAATTTACCAGAAATAATTTCCGATGCAGCATTTGAACTTGCACAGCATCAGCATGGTGCTTTAATTGTTATTGTTAAATCAGTTGGCATTAGGGGAATTGCTGAAACCGGTGAGGCAATAAATTCTAAAGTATCTAAAAATCTTCTGAGGTCAATTTTTTTCCCTAGGTCTCCATTACACGATGGAGCAGTAATCATTAGAGGAGATATAATTGAAGCTGCAAGATGCACGTTACCTTTAACAAGCGAGACATCTGTTGAAGGATTTAGTTTAGGTATGAGGCATCGAGCTGGAATTGGAATTACAGAACAAGCAGACGTGATAAGCGTTATTGTATCGGAAGAATTAGGTAGTATTTCTGTTGCTGAAAATGGAAAGTTTGTTAGGGGATTATCGAAGGATTCACTTAAGCATTATTTAAGAAACAGTCTAAAAGCCACACGAGATAAAGGAATCAGAAGTATATTTGAACAAATGAAGAAAAATCAGTTATCAAATAGAATTGAGAATATTTGATGACGATTAATAAAAAATTCAAAATTCCTGAGCTTAAGATAAAAAGCACCTACAAAAAATCTGCACCGGTTGTTTTGAATAATAAGCTTAAAAATATTTTTAATGAAGTTGATCGTTATTGTGATAATGATTCAATTGAAAATCTACACTCTTTAAGAATTGCTTTTAGAAGATTTAGATATGTCATGGAAATATTTTACGAATGTTTTGATAAGGATCTTTTTCAATACATGTACAACTATGTCAAAGATCTTCAGGATTTAATAGGGGAAGGAAGAGATTTAGATATTTTAGAAATAAAGTTTAAGGAGACTGAAAAAGAACTTGATAAAAAAATTCCAATTTTCTTTTATAATAAGTTAAAAAAAGAAAAAGGTAAAATTAGACAAACTATAAGGATGGAATTGATTAAATTTATAATTGATAAGGAAGTAAATAAATTTATTTTAAATAAAAAGCGAGGATGAAATGAAATTACGTTTTTTTTCACATTCTGCTTTTCAATTAACAACAAAAAGCAATAAGAAAATCTTAATTGATCCGTTTTTTGATGGGAATCCGACTTCGCCCATTAAATCTAATGAAGTTTCAGCAGATTTTATTATTCTTACTCACGGACATGGTGACCATATTGGAGATGCATTAAAAATAGCAAAGAAGGATAATTCACTATTCATTTGTGTAAATGAATTAGCTAACTATGTTGCTTCTAAGGGATTTAAAGCTCACAACATGCACATTGGCGGCAGTTATAATTTCGATTTTGGACGGGTTAAATTTACTATTGCGCACCATGGTTCGATGACATCAGATAATTATTATGCTGGAGAAGCTTCAGGAGTATTAATTACTTGTGATGGCAAAACTGTCTATCATACTGGTGATACGGGTTTATTTTATGATATGAAATTAATTGGTGAAATGAATCCAATCGATTATATGCTGCTTCCAATTGGCGATAATTTTACAATGGGAATTACAGACGCAGTAAAAGCTGTTGAACTTGCCAACCCAAAAATTGCTATACCGATGCATTATAATACTTTTCCGGTTATTAATGCTGATCCAAATGATTTTAAAAATAAAATTGAACAACTTGGGAAAAAATCAATAGTTCTTTCATATGGGCAAGAAATAGAATTATAAAAAACTACTTATATGGCTAAAAAAATTGTAATTGCAAACCAAAAAGGTGGTGTAGGAAAAACTACAACAGCTATAAATCTTTCTGCATCAGTAGCTGCTGCTGAATATAAAACTTTACTTGTTGATATTGATCCGCAAGCGAATTCAACCTCCGGTTTAGGTGTTGAAAAAACTGAAAAATCAGTTTACCAAGTATTAGTTGGGATAGAAGAAATTGATAGATGCATTATTAACTCATATATGCCTTTTCTTGATATTCTGCCATCTACGATTGATTTGGTCGGTGCCGAAGTTGAGTTAGTATCAATTGAGAACCGTGAGTTTTTATTAAAGAAGGCGCTTGATTCAATTATCACAAAATATGATTTCATTTTTATTGATTGTCCTCCATCACTTGGACTTTTAACACTTAATGCCTTAACTAGTGCTGATTCAGTTTTAATACCAGTGCAATGCGAATATTTTGCCTTAGAAGGATTAGGCCAATTGCTTAATACCATTAATGTTGTCAAAAAAAATCTAAATGAAAATCTTTCTATTGAAGGTGTATTATTGACAATGTTTGATACTAGATTAAGGTTATCGCACCAAGTTGTTGAAGAAGTTAAAAAATATTTTGGGTTAAAAGTATTTAATACTATCATTCATAGAAATGTTAGGCTTTCAGAAGCTCCAAGTTATGCAAAACCAGTTATATTATACGATGCAAGCTCAGTTGGAGCACAAAATTATATAACGCTTGCATCAGAATTAATTCAAAGGAATAAAGTGATTCAAGGTGGTGGAAGTATATGAAATCCCCGTTAGGAAGAGGATTAGACGCTTTAATAAATCCAAATATTAAAGAAAAACTTGATGCCCCGGTTGCAGTCACAAGTAAAGATTTGCAAAAGGATGATGGTAAGACTTACGATATTTTAGTTAAAGTACCAATAGCAGTGGTTTCACCAAATCCATTTCAACCAAGAACTAATTTTGATCAGGAAGCACTTGATGAATTAAAAAAATCAATTTTACAGAATGGATTAATACAGCCAATTACAGTGCGTAGAGCGCATGATAAAGGTTACGAACTGATTTCTGGTGAGCGCCGTTTACGTGCATGTAAAGACATTGGTATTAGCGAAATTCCAGCATTCATTATCAAGGTCGAAACGAAAGAGGCAATGCTGGCCTTGTCGCTTATTGAAAATATTCAAAGAGAGAAATTGAATCCGATTGAAATTGCAAATGCATATAAAAGATTAATGGAAGAATGCAATTTGACACAAGAGGAGATTGCCGAAAAAGTCGGAAAAGATAGAACAACAATAACTAATTTTATTCGGTTATTAAAACTTCCAGATAGTATTCAGCAGAGTCTCATTAAAGATGAAATTACAACCGGACATGCAAGAGCCCTTATTAATTTACCAAATGAATTAATCCAACTTGAAATATTAAGTAAAATAATTAAAAAAAATCTTCCAGTCAGAAAAGTAGAAGAGTTAGTTAGAAAATATTCTGAAGTAAGGAATGGTAAAAAGAATAAAATAATTTTAGAGGGGTCTGAGCTCAATAAATTATCTCAAAGAAATCTTGCAGACAACCTACAAAGGATATTTGGCACAAAAGTTCAATGCAATGTAAAGAAAAACGGCACTGGAGAAATAGTAATAGAGTTTTATTCTAGTGACGAATTAGATCGTTTATTAGAAATGTTTGAAATCATTGGCAAATCACACAACTAAAATACTTTTCATATTTGTATTTATTTATGCGCTAAGTGTCAATCTACACGCACAAAATGACTCTTCTGATACTTTATCATTATTTCAAGAGCAAGATTCCATCTTTGTTATGAAAAAATCTCCATGGGGTGCGGTATTAAGAAGTGCTGTTCTTCCAGGACTGGGACAGTATTACAATGAATCCTATTGGAAAATACCAATTGTTCTAGGGACAATTGGTGCTCTTGGCTATCAGTGGGTTGACCGAAATAATTTGTATATAAAGTACAGAGATTTGTATATGGAGACTGTTAAAAAGGATGGAGTAGGTAATGACCAATATCGGAAAATCAGAGAGTTTTATAAGGATCAGAGAGATTTAGTGGCAGTATTTATTGGTCTTTCTTATTTACTTAACTTAATTGATGCATATGTTGATGCACATTTATTTGACTTTGATGTTAGTGAAAATAGTAATAATCTCACTTTAAATTTATCATTAAGGATCAATTTATAGTGATGAATTTTACAACATGTAAAAACTGCAACTCAGAAAATCCAATTTATGCTTTGAATTGTAGTTACTGCAATGGTTATTTGAGGACAAGGGTCCCCAATATTGATTTATGGTCAACTATTTCCGACTTAATAACTTCCCCAACTAAAGCTGCTTCTACAATCATTTTTGCTGAACATAAAAACTTCATGACTTTTTTAATAATTCTAATTAGCATAAAGCTTTCAACGAATTTTTGGATTCTTTTTAATTCGTTTGGCAACGAAAATTTCCTTTATAATAATTATACAATAACAATTACCTTGGGAATTATTTCATTCATAGGATTAGTGTTTATTTTATCGTTCATATTTTCTTTTTTATTAAAGTTAATGGGAATTCCCAACAGACCTAAGGACATATCTGCTCTAATTTCCTTTTCATTTTTCCCAAGTGTAATTACGCTAATAATATTAACTCCTATTCAGATAGCACTTTTTGGATTGTATTGGTTTACATTTAATCCTTCTCCTTTCTTTGTCAAGGAAGTTCCAAGTTATATTATCGCTTGTATTGAAATAATCTTTCTAGGCTGGTCTGTATTGTTGCTTATGTTCTCTATTTATGTAATCTCGAAAAACAAAGTTTTTTCAGTTTTTTGTGGAATAACTATTTTTATTGTAATTCTTGTTTCATTATTCTTCTTACTACAGATCCCAATTTAATTTATCCAAATAATCAATAATAACTCCATATCTCAAACCTTTTGTACTCACAGTTATTTCATTAACGTTAATAAACTGCATAAATATTTTAAGAATTAGACTCCCAGCTAGTAATAAATCTTCTCGCCCCATCACTACATTACCGTATGTTCGTAAAATTTCTTCTTTCGAAAGCTGTGAGAGTATGTATGATATTTCTTCAATATCATTCAAACATAGATAGGAGTTATCTACTGCAGATTCATTAAATTGTTTAAGGTTTTGCTTCATACATGAAAGGGTAGTAGGGGTGCCGGCTACTGCAATAACTTCGCTTTTTGTTTTTTTCATAATAAATTCACTAAAGTATTTTTTAAGATACTCTTCCAGTTGGTGGATCT
>VGVY01000101.1 GCA_016873835.1 Ignavibacteria bacterium | reverse complement strand
ATTTCAATGTTCAGTATAGAGTAAAGCATAAAAATGGAAAATATATTCATATTGAAGATTGTGGAATCGGAATTACTGATAATAATGGAAAAATAACTCGCGTTTTAGGATCGATGAAAGATATTACTGAACGAAAATCAATTGAAGATGCTCTTTTTGAATCTGAAAGAAAGTTTCGTCAAGTAGTTGAAGAGGCAAAAGAGATAATTTTTACAATTAATCTTGAAGGATATTTTACTTATGTAAATCTGGCTGGACTTAAAACTTCTGGATATACATTTGAAGAATTATCGAAACTAAAGTATTATGATTTTATTTTGGATGAATTTAAGAGAGATGTCCAGTTTCATTATCTGAAACAGTATAAATCTAGAACAGAAAACACATATAAAGAATATCCTTTCAAGACCAAGAATAATAAAACTGTTTGGATAGGTCAAAATGCAAACCTAATTGTTGAAGGCGATATTGTTAAAGGTTTTTATGTTATCGGACGTGATATAACAGACAGAAAGATTGAAGAAGAAAAGCGAAAAGAGAGTGAAGAGAAATTGAGGGTGATGTTCGAAACTTCAATTGAAGGGATTTGCATGACAGATGTAAACGATAACATGATTTGGGTTAATCCCCGAATGGAACAAATGTTAGGATATTCTCAAGGTGAATTGGTGAATATGAATTATAGCAAACTAATCCCAAGTGAACAGTTAGAGGATTATACTAAAAAGAATGTAGAAAGAAGTAAAGGTAAATCAGATATCTATGAAAGAAAACTTGTAACGAAAAACGGTATGCCTATATGGGCAATGATTTCTGCAAGTCCAATTTATGATAAGTTCGGAAATTACAATGGATCCTTTGGAATGTTTACAGATATAACAGAAATAAAAGCAGCTGAAGAAGAAATTAGAAAATTTTATCTTGGAGTTGAGCAAAGCCCTATTACAATTATGATAACTGATGTTGATGGTAAAATTGAATATGTAAATTCGAAATTTCATGATCTAACGGGATACATGTTTAAGGAAGTGTTTGGAGAGAATCCAAGGTTTTTGAGCAGTGGTCATAAAACAAAACAAGAATACAAAGAATTGTGGGATACAATTTTATCCGGAGAAAATTGGGTAGGTGAATTTTTAAATAAGAAAAAGAATGGAGAATTATTCTGGGAATCAGCTACAATTTATCCTTTGGTTAACGACGAAGGGAAAATTTCTCATTTTATTGCCATGAAAGAAGATATTACCGAAAGAAAAAAGATGACAGAGGAATTAATACTTGCAAAAGAAAAAGCACTTGCATCTGAAAAAATTAAGTCAGAATTTCTTGCACAAATGTCACATGAAATTAGAACTCCAATAAATATAATTTTAGGAAATACATCTTATATCAAAGAAGAGTTAATAACAGATAGATCAAATGAATTTGCTGATGTGTTTGATGCAATTGAATATTCATCAAAAAGGATTATCCGCACGATTGATTTAATACTAAATATGGCAGAATTGCAAACGGGTGCATTTACTCCTATACTCAAAGAAATTGATCTTGATAAGGAAATTATTTTACCGCTTATGCAAGAGCATCATAAATTAGCAAAGAATAAAAATCTTGTATTGAATTATGAATGCAAAATTAAAAATACCAAACACTTTGTTGATGAGTATTGTGCTTTGCAAATATTTGCGAACTTAATTGACAATGCAATTAAATACACCGACAAAGGGAAGATAGAAGTTTCATTATTTAATAATAAATCTGGAAATAAAGTTGTCGAAGTTAAAGATACTGGTATAGGAATTAGCAAAGAATATATGCAAAATCTTTTTGAGCCATTCATTCAAGAAGAACACGGTTATTCACGAGCATTTGAAGGCAATGGATTAGGACTAGCATTAGTAAAAAACTATTGTGACTTAAATAATGCTAAACTTGAAGTAGAAAGTGCTAAGGGGATCGGTTCCACATTCCGAGTAATTTTTCAAAAACAAATAGGTAATAAAAAATTATGAAAAAAATGTTAATAGTTGAAGATGATGAACTTTCAATAAAATTCTTAAATAGAATTTTCAGTGATAAATTTGGCATAACAATTATAGAATCGGCTGAAGAATTTTATTCAAAATATTCTGAAACAGAGTTTGACATAATTATTATGGATATTTCAATTAAAGGATCGAAACATGGCTTAACTTTGACCTCAGAAATGAAAGCAATGCCAAAATTTTCAAACGTTCCTATTTTATGTTTAACAGCACATGCTTATAAAAAAGATAGAACTCAAGCTTTAGCGGCTGGTGCTGATTTTTACTTATCAAAACCAGTATCAAATAAAATTCTCAAAGAAACAGTAGCAAATCTACTTGCAAAGTAAAAGGGCTGATTGAAATACAATGTTTTTTATTGTTTGCTTTTCAAACTTGCAACAATAGGAGTTTAGGTATAGATTTATTTTGACAGAATTAACTCAATTTGAATTTTGAAAAAAAATAATAATATACCTATAGTTTTTCTAATTCTATTTTTTATAATCACATCCATAGTAAGTGCCCAAAACAGATATAAAAAAACAAGTATAGATACATTTTCTATTTCAATTGAAAATCTTTACAAGATCACTTCCAGCAATATTATTCCTTTTTCTGAAAGTATTTATTTGTCAGATAAAAAGTTAAACCGTGATGAATATAAGATAAGCTATGACAAGGGGATTATAAATCTTTCTGAGACAATCAATGTTACATTAATTCAGAAACTAATTGTGAAATATGAATGCATTAAAACAAATTTCTTAAGTGAATATAAAAGAAGAAGTTTAATTTATACATTTAATAAAGAATCAACTGATTCATCGCAAATCGTTAAGATAGTACCTTCACAACTCACACCTGAATCAATTTTTGGAAGTGATATTCAGAAAAGCGGAGCTTTAATACGAGGATTTTCCGTAGGAACAAATAGAGATTTTCAATTAAACAGCGGTCTGAGGTTGCAGCTCTCTGGGAAGTTATCTGATGATTTGGAAATTGTTGCTGCCTTGTCTGATGAAAATACTCCGATACAACCGGAAGGAAATACTGAAACTTTAGAAGAACTAGATAAAGTTTTTATTGAAGTCCGTCATAAAAATGCAGTTGGTACTTTTGGCGATTTTGAATTTGTAGAAAATAAAAGTGAGTTTTCAAAGATTAATAGAAAATTGCAAGGATTGAAGGGTGATATAAATTATAATAATCACCTTGGGTCAATAGCTATTGCTGGTTCACGTGGTAAGTATAATTCAAATCAATTTTCTGGTTTGGATGGAAATCAAGGTCCATATCGTCTTTACGGAATTAATAACGAAAGAGAAATAATTTTAATTGCGGGAAGTGAAAGAGTCTACATTAATGGTGAGCTCTTAAAACGTGGTGAAAATAATGATTACGTTATCGACTACTCAAATTCTGAAATAAATTTTTCACCCAAAAGAGTGATAACTTCAGCAACTAGAATTTCTGTAGATTTTGAATACACCGATCAAAAATACCAGAGAAATTTTTTCGGATTAAATTATTCAACAAAATTATTCGAAGAGAAACTCCTCTTGGGGTTAAGTTTTTATTCTGAAGGTGATGATGAAAATAATCCAATTGAATTTAGTTTTTCAGATAATGAATTAAACATTTTGAGAAATGCCGGGGATAATAGAAATAAAGCTATACTGTCTGGAGTTAGCCTAGCAGACAAAGATTCACTTGGAAATATTAAAGGTATTTATACAAAAATTGATACTACGATTTCTGGTGAAGTGTATTCTTTTTTCAAATATTTGCCCGGAAATATTAGTTCTATCTATAACGTCGCATTTAGCTTTGTTGGTATTGGTAATGGCGATTATCAAAAAATCAGCATTGGTCAGTATAAATTTGTCGGGAAAAACAAGGGTTCGTATTTGCCTATTAAATTTATTCCACTGCCAGAAATAAGGAAGTTATTTACATTTTTTACTAATTCTGAAATAATGCAAGGGATAAATCTAAATTTAGAATTATCGGGCAGCAGTTGGGATCGAAATAGATTTTCAACTTTAGATGATTCGGATAATTTTGGACTAGCACGTAAAATTCAAATACAGTTTGCTCCGAAAGAAATAAAAATCGGTGATATGAGTTTTGGAAAAGTTGGATTTGGTTTTAAAGACCGTTTTATTCAAAATAGATATTCAACATTAGACCGAATTGACGAGGTCGAATTCAATAGAAATTATAATATAACCTCATCGGAAAAATCTGATCAAACATTACGTGAATTTGATTTCTATTATCAGCCCTATGATCAATTAGCAATTAATTCAAAGTATGGTTTACTAAAACAAGGAGATAATTTTTCCTCTGACCGTTTCTATTCTGATTTTAAATTAAGTGAAGATGATAAATATCTGTTTACATACAATATTGATTATGTACAGACAAAGAACATAAATATTAAGTCTAACTGGAATCGGCAGTTAGGTAATGCACATTATTTGTTTGGTTCATTAAAGCCTGGAGTTGAATACATTTATGAAAATAGAGAAGATTTATTTTCAGACACTCTTTTATCATCAAGTCTAAAATATCTGGAAGTAGTTCCATATTTAGAATATAATATAAACTCTTCGTTCATGGTAAGATCAAGCTACTCAGTTCGGGAAGAATTTTTTCCATTGAATTCGAAAATGGAAAGACAATCAACAAGCAATACTAAACAGTTTTCCTTTGTTTTTAGAGGAATAAAAGAAATTAATTCATCATTAAATATTAACATTAGAGAGAAAAATTATAGTGAAGACTTCAAACAAATTGGGTTTCTTGATAATGAAACAATTTTACTTCTTTCACAAAGCAAATTTAATTTCTGGAATAATTTTATCCTTGGTGATTTATTTTATCAGGTTTCTACTGAGCAAAGTGCAAAGGTTGAAAAAGTATTCGCTAAGGTTCCCAAAGGAACTGGTAGTTATATTTATTTAGGTGACTTAAATAATAATGGAATCCAAGAAGAAAATGAATTTCAATTAACATCTTACGAAGGTGAATTTATTTTAGTTACTGTGCCGACTGACGAATTATTTCCAGTGATTGATTTGCGGGCAAATACAAGATGGAAAATTGATTTTAGTCGATTTGCGACTGGTTCTTCATTTATAGAAAATATACTAAAACCGATTTCAACAGAAACTTCTTGGCGAATCGAAGAAAATAGTAAGACTCCAGAAACTAGTAACATTTATTTATTTCATTTATCAAAATATTTAAATGATTCAACTACAATACGTGGATCCCAACTTTTTCAAAATGACTTGCATTTATTTCAATTTAATCCTGAGTTCTCTATTCGTTTTAGATTTCTTCAGAGAAGAAGTTTAAATCAATATTCAGGAGGAATTGAAAAAGGATTTTTTAAAGAACGGGGAATTAGAATTCGCTTTAAAATGGTTAAAGAAATAAACAACCAAACTGAGTTTAATAACCAAATAGACAATATGATCTCTCCGATAACCTCAAATAGAGCGCGGAGTATTGAACGAAATGATTTATCTACTGAATTTTCATATCGTCCTTACTCAAATATTGAATCAAGTTTTAAAATTCAAGTTGGAAGAAGCAGAAATGATTTTCCGACCCAACCAACAATAATTGACAATAATTCAGTTGTAATTAGATTAAATTATGCAATAACAAATATCGGTAGGTTAACCTTGGAAGCTGAGAGAACTGAATTAATATCTAATTCAAGCAATCAAAATATTCCGTTCGAAATTACTCGAGGGAATGTAATTGGGAAAAACTATTTTTGGCGAGTAAATTTTGATTATCGGATTGCTAGTTATATTCAGACAACCTTTTATTATGAAGGGCGGGTTCCGGGTAAAAGCAGAGTAATTCATACAATGCGAGCCGAAGCAAGAGCATATTTTTAGAGTTTTTAATTCATCTTTAAGAGATAACTATGCAGATAAAAAATTCAATGATTGAAGCACATCTATTCCGAAAAATTGGAAATGACGTTGAATTTCTTTTATTAAAAAGAAATAACAATGGAAGCTATCCCGGTTTATGGCAAATGGTGACTGGTAGAATTAATGAAAATGAAACCGCTGTTCATGCTGCAAAAAGAGAAATAAAAGAGGAAACAAAATTAATTCCAAAAAAAATGTGGGTTGTTCCAAACGTGAATTCATTTTACTCTCCTCAAGATGATTCAATTTATAACATACCAGTTTTCGCTGCGTTAATTGATTCCAAGGAAAATCCAATAATATCAGATGAGCATGCTGAATTTATGTGGGTAACTTTTGACAATGCTATTAAATTATTAGCGTGGACCGGTCAAAGAAAATCAGTGAAGTTAATACGTCAATACTTTTTAAAAGAAATAGGATTTTTGAATTTTACTGAAATATCAATCTGAGTTTAGTCATTTACTTTAGTTTTTTTTATATTTCAATACCTTTCTATTGAGAATTAAGGAGCATCTTGGGACTTTTAGTAGTTGGTTCAATTGGAGTAGATTATATTGAAACACCATTTGATAAAATTGATAATGCATTGGGTGGATCTACAACTTACATTGCATTAGCTGCTTCTTATTTCACGGGACCGATTAGCATAGTTGGTGTTGTTGGAGATGATTTTAATAAAGACCATATTAAAATGTTAGAAGAGCATAATATTGATCTTGAAGGTCTACAAATAGTTCAAGGTGCAAAAACTTTTAGATATGGATGTAGATATCACTATGATTTAAATGTTCGTGATTCACTTTACACAGAGCTAAATGTGTTTGAAAAATTTAATCCAATTATTCCCGAAAAAAGTAGAAAAAGCAGTTTTGTAATTCTTGGTAATATTGCTCCTTTACTCCAAGAAAACGTTTTATCACAATTGATTAATCCAAAATTTATTGTTTGTGATACAATGAATTATTGGATTGATAGAACAAAAGAAGAATTGATAAAAGTATTGAAAAAAGTAAATGTCTTAATCATAAATGACTCTGAAGCAAGACTTCTTTCTAATGAGCCAAATCTTATTAAAGCAGCAAGGATTATTTCTGAAATGGGTCCAAAATATTTAGTGATAAAAAAAGGCGAACACGGTGCACTTCTGTTCGGTGATAACACTATATTTTCTGCTCCAGCCTATCCAATGGAGAATATATTTGATCCAACTGGTGCTGGTGATGCTTTCGCCGGCGGTTTTACCGGCTATTTAAATAAAAATCGCGATTTTACTTTTGATAATTTAAAACGAGCAGTTATATATGGATCAGTAATGGCTTCCTTCTGTGTGGAGAAGTTTAGTACGAAAGGATTAGAGAATTTAAGTTTTCTAGAAATCCATAATCGTTTTATTGAGTTCAGAGAATTATCAAGTTTTAATTAAAATGAATGAAATACTTTCTTTAGAATTAGTTGATGATAAACTAAAAATTCTTGATCAAACCAAATTACCACTTCACGAAGAATATATACTCACTGATGATTACAATAGGATTGCAATTGCAATTGAACGATTAGAAGTTCGAGGAGCACCGGCAATTGGAATAGCTGCTGCCTATGCTATTGCATTTAGTATGAAAAATAAAATTGAGTTAGAAAAATCATTTGAATCTTCCTACCAACGATTGCGAATAACCCGACCAACTGCAGTTAATTTATTTTATGCATTGGAGGAGATGAAAAAAATATTTTTTGAAAACATTTCATCAAAGG
>VGVY01000100.1 GCA_016873835.1 Ignavibacteria bacterium | reverse complement strand
TTGCGAACAATATCTTCTTTGCCGGATTTCATTTCCATTTTTTGTGATGAATGATTTTCATGTGCTTGTGTATTTGTGCTAAGAGTTTTAGGAGTTTGATTATCTCCATGTTGATGACCGGTTTCAGCGCCAGATTTCAATTGACTTTCTGAATCGATTAAAAATCCGCCGGTTGCCGCAATTTCAGTACCTTCACTTAATCCAGAAATAATATGATATTTATCTTTGTATCTGTTTCCAACTTTAACCTCACGTGGCTCGAATTTCCCTTTGTCAGCTTTAACCCATACCACCGTTCGTTTGCCGGCAAAGATCACAGCGTCTGCCGCTACAAGTAAACCTTGCCCTCCAAAACTGCTGAAGATTGTTTCGCCATACATTTGCGGTTTTAGTTTTCCGCCGTAGCTTGCAAACTCACTTCTTACTTTTACAGTTCTTGATTGAGAATTAATCGTTGGATAAATGAAAGTTACTTTTCCATTAAATTCTTCTCCGGGATACGAACTGAGTTTGAGTTTTACAGAATTTCCGATTTTAATTTTTGATAAATCATTTTCATAAATCTCCGCTATGCTCCATAGCGTTGAAAGATCAGCAACATCATATATTATTGAGCCTTCGTTAACGTAATCACCGTCTTGAACCTTCTTTTCAATAACTGTTCCGCTGAACGGTGAATGGTAAGTTAATGTCAAACTGATTTCTTTATTTTTTTCAAGTTCTTGAATTTGTATGTTTGTCAAACCAAAAAGTTCTAACTTTTTCTTGGAGGCACTTATTAAATTAGTTGAAGAATTATTAAGTGCAATCAAAAAATCATTTTGCGCTTGAACTAAATCCGGACTGTATATTTCAAAAAGAGGTTCTCCTTCTTTAATAAAATCTCCGGTTTTATCTGCAAAAAGTTTTTCTATTCTTCCATTAAAACGTGCAGAGATTGTTTTACGTTTGTTCTCTACAAAATCTAAATAACTGTAAGCCGATATTTGATCTTGAAGGGTTTCTTTTTTTACTACCATGGTCGAAACGTTTGCAAGAACTTGTTTTTTTCCGCTTAGCATAATCATTTCGGAAGATTCTTCAGCGTTCATCTGTTCTTCTGCACCTTCAACTTTTTTGATTAATTCCATATTGCAGATTGGGCATGCACCAGGTCTATCAGACCGTACTTGCGGATGCATTGTGCACGTCCAATATTCCTTTTTACTGAGTTCCTTTTGATTATGTTCGCCAGATTTATTTGTTTCTGAACAACCAGCTACTGCTACGAAAACAAAGAGGAATATGGTAAATGGCAGATGTTTGATGTTTGATGTAAAAATATTTTTTAATGTTTTCATTTTATTTCTTCATTTTATTTTCTTGTGAAGTTAATTTAATTGACGTGAAAATTTTGATTAGTTGTTTGGATTCATTATACAATAAATTAGCATTAATTAATTGTTTATCGTTATTTAATAACTCTATAAGAATCTTTAGCCAATATTTTGATTCTCTTGCTTCTTTTGAACAGATACTAATTTTATGAATAAAATCATTTTTCGATTCTGCTGCCTGAGATTCTTCATAATTAGCGCCAATAGAAGTTGATGATTTTGCTAATTGATTGATAATTACTTTAAAAGTGGTCGTACTAGGAATCGAATTCAAAAATTTAAGAGTATCTACTCCAAACTTAAAAGTTCTATTTAATAACTCTTCAGTTCTCTTATCCATTCAACACTCCACTTTATATAAAATTCTTATTAATTTTTCCATAATCCATTAACCATCAAAAATTTTCCATCCTTTTCCCAACCATCATTTCAATTTCTGCAAGAGACATTTGTGTATCTGCTTTTGCCATATAATAATTCATCTCTTGCATCAAAAGCATTCTATATGAATCAATTACAGTAGTTATACCTGATCTATTGTTTAGATAAGAAGTTACTTGTGATTCAGCGGCACTTGAATATGACGGTATTACTTTGACGTTATATAGTTTAGTTAACTCAATTGCAGTATTATATTTTACGATTGCTTCTTTTAATTTTAAGGTCATCTCCCGAGTCATATTACTCTTTTCAAATTCAATGCTATTAATTCCGGCATAAAGTTCTTCTTCTTTCGCTTTGTATTTATTTACAGACCATGGTGCAAATGGAAGATTAATTGAAAACATAAGCGAATACATAATTTCTTTAGATGGATCAAGCATCGAGAGATTACTTGAAGATGTGAGAATCATTCCACGCGGCATTCTCATCAACATTCCGCCAATCATTAAATCTGGAATTAATTCCTTATTGTTCGAAGTTATCATAGCTCTGTTCATTTCAATCATACTGTCCATCTTTTTTAATGATGGATTTATTGATTTTAACATCTCTTCAAGCTGTGTTTGTGAATTGGTTAACACTTTCTCGGAATAATCTTTGTCAGCATAAACATCCTTGGAATCGAGATTTCTTCCGAGCAGTTTATTGAGTTGATATACAACAGCTTCTTTTTGTTTTTCAAGAATTAATAATTGTGTTTCATTAGAGGCAATTTCACTTTGAAGTGTGAGCAAATCAGCCTGATTAATTTTATTAGTATAATACAGAGCTTCAATTGATCTGATTAAATCATTTATCAAAGAGATATTTTTTTCTTGCACTTCGATCTTTCTGTCAATCAACCATAAAGTAAAGTAAGACATTTTAATTTGTGCGATAAGGTTAACTTTGTATGCGTCGTATGTATTCCCTTCAACAAGTGTATTTTTTCGTTCAACTTCTGCCATAGCATCAAGCTTACCGCCAAGCGGAAACATTTGAGAAAGCGAAATGCTATTTGAAATTGCTCTGTCAAAAATGTTCAATGAGTTAGTTGGAATTTGAGACAACTCAAATGAAAGATTTGGTGCCGGCAGTGTATTAATTGATTCACTTCTCTTTTCAGATGCTTTTATTTTATATTGCAGTGATTTCAACTGCGGGTTATTTTTAATTGCTTCTGCAACAAGTGAATCAACTGATTGTGCATTTATCGGAATAGAAAAGAAAAAGCTAAACGCTAAGAGCGCAAAGTTAAACGCAAAGCACCGCAAAGATTTTTTTAAAGTAATATTCTTCATTTTTTATCCCTCCCTCATCCAATCAGCCATTTTAGAGATTTCAAGTTTTCCCTTTTTTAATGCGTGTTCTTTCATAAACACAAAAAGAACTGGTGTAACAACTAACACATGAATAGCGGAAGTTAATAGTCCGCCAATCATTGGCGCAGTAAGCGGCTGCATAACATCTGCTCCGGTGCCAGTTGCCCACATAACCGGAATGAGACCCACCATTGAAGTTCCGACAGTCATTAGTTTTGGTCGCAGCCTTAAAACTGAACCTTCAACTGTTGCTTCATAAATATCTTGTTTAGTAATCTCACTTTTAGTTCCATTCTTCAATGCTCTAAGTCTTTTATCAAGAGCTTCATGAAGATAGATCACCATAACAACGCCGGTTTCAACGGCAATTCCATACAAAGCAATGAATCCAACCCAAACAGCAACTGAAAAGTTATAGCCAAGAATATAGATCATATACATTCCACCAATTAGCGCGAACGGAACAGAAAGCATCACAACGCCGGCTTCCATATAATCTTTAAGTGTAAAAAAGAGAAGAACAAAAATTATAAGAAATACTACCGGCAGAATTATTTGAATAGTTTGTTGAGCACGGACTTTACTTTCATATTGTCCGCTCCAAGTGTAGCTGTAACCTGAAGGAAGGTTTAGTTTCTCTTCAATTTCAGTTTTAGCATCAGTCATAACGCTTCCCATATCACGACCGCGTGTATTCATGAAAACAATTGAACGAAGCATTCCGTTCTCGCTGCTAATCATTGGTGGACCGGTGACAATTTTTATATCTGCTAATTCAGCAAGAGGCAGATATGTAACTGAATTTTGGTCAACACTTATTAGAGAATATTTTGAATCTGAATTTGTTGCTTTAGGAATGATGCTAGCACGAGAACTCATGTTCATAGATAAAGCTCCAATTGCACTATTTCCATTCATGCTATTTTTATTCATAGAATTCATTGGAGTTGCTGATGACATGGGACTTGAAAGTGAAACCGGAACAATTAAACTTCTTAGTTCATCAACGTTATCTCTATAGTCTTTTTGATAACGCATTCTGATTGGGAAGCGCATTCTGCCGTCAATTACAATTCCCAAGTTTTGTCCGCCAATAACAGTTTCAATAATATTTTGAATGTCGGAAATATTAATACCAAATCTTGCTGCATACTCTCGCTTTACTTCAATATCCAAGTAATAACCATTTTGAACTCTTTCAGCAACAACATCAGCAGAACCATCAACTTCCTTTAAAATATTTTCTGCCTTAATCGCATAATATTCCAAAGTATCAAGATTCGGTCCGAATATTTTAAAACCAATATCAGTCCGCACACCAGTTGAAAGCATGTTGATTCTATTAATAATTGGTTGAGTCCATCCATTAGTTACACCCGGTATTTGTAATTTGGAATCGAGCTCAGCAACGATATCTTGTTTCGTAATTCCAGCGCGCCATTCACTTTTTGGTTTTAATAGAATTATAGTTTCAATCATGCTCAAAGGAGCATTGTCTGTTGCTGTTTCAGCCCTTCCGGTTTTACCGAGAACATGATCAACTTCGGGAACTGATTTTATGATTTTGTTTTGCTCTACTAAAATTCTATTTACTTCTGCAATTGAAGCTCCGGGCAAAGTAACCGGCATATATAGTATTGAACCCTCATCAAGAGGCGGCATAAATTCACTTCCGGTATTCATTATCATTGGAACTGTTATGAGAAGTGCAAGTACGTTAACAGCTATGGTAGTTTTTCTATGCTTTAGCACCCAATGAATTATCGGTTCATAAATTTTATTGAAGAATCGTGTTGTTGGATTTTTTTCTTCTGGTCTAAATTTACCTCGCATTAACATTGTCATTAAAACTGGAATAAGTGATATGACAACGATTGAAGCGCCGATCATAGTGAATGATTTTGTAAATGCAAGCGGTTTGAAAAGTTTTCCTTCTTGTCCGGTAAGTAAAAATACGGGCAAGAATGAAACTAAAATAATAATCTCAGAAAAGAAAATTGCACGACCAACTTGTTTTGCAGAATCAACCGAGATTTTTTTGCATTCATCATTAGTCAATTTTCCTTTTTCTTCAAGTGCGCTAGCAATATTTCTGTAAGCATTTTCCACAAGAACTATGGATGAATCTACAATAACTCCTATCGCTAAAATTATTCCGCCAAGACTCATGATGTTTGAAGTTATATCAAACATATACATGAGTATGAAAGAAATAAGAACTGAAATAGGGATTTCAATCAATATTCTTACGATACTTCTCCAGTGAAGTAAAAATATTGCAACCATAATTGAAACAGTAATTGCCGCTTCAACTAATGCTCTTTCCAATGTTCCGATAGCTTCTTTTATTAATGTGCTTCTATCATAAGAAGTTTTTAATTCGACTCCAGGCGGAAGTCCAGGAGAAATTTCTTTTATTTTTGTTTTTATTCTGTCAATAACCTTCTGCGCATTTTCGCCCGTGCGCATTACAATAATTCCTCCAACAACCTCACCTCCACCGTCTTTATCAAGCGCACCTCTTCGTATATCTCCGCCTAATGAAACCGTTGCTACATTCTTGATTAAAATTGGAATTCCATTCGGAGTGATTTTGATAATTGTGTTTTCGATATCATCTTTGGATTGTATGTAACCTTGTCCACGTACAAAATATTCTGCATCGCTTATTTCAAGTAATTTTCCGCCTACTTCATTATTGCTTCTTTGTATGGCAGATACTACTTCGGATGTTGTCAAATTATAAGCGCGAAGTTGATTTGGATTAACATCAACTTGGTATTGTTTTACGAATCCGCCAATGCTAGCAACTTCAGAAACACCTTGAACGGCAGAAAGTTTATAGCGTATATACCAATCTTGAACTGCTCTAAGTGTTCCAAGATCATATCCGCCGCCCTCCACAGTATACCAATAAACATGACCTACTCCAGTTCCATCCGGTCCTAATGTGGGAATGACGCCTTGTGGGAGCTGTGCCTGGATTGTATTCATTCTTTCAAGAACTCTTGTTCTGGCAAAATAGGTATCAACCCCATCTTCGAAGATTACAAATACAAAGGACATTCCGAACATTGAAGTTGCACGAACCGCTTTCACTTGTGGTAATCCTTGCAGACCGGATACAATTGGAAATGTAACTTGGTCCTCAATAATTTGTGGTGAGCGACCCATCCATTCAGTAAAAACTATTACTTGGTTTTCTGATAGGTCTGGAATTGCATCAACTGGCAAATTTGCAACACTGTAAATTCCAAATCCAATAATAATCAGGTATAGAAGTATCACAATAAATCTATTATTAGCAGACCAATCGATTATTTTTTCTATCATTTTTTTCTCTAGTTATTTTGTAAAAAATTAAATTTTGTATGCTATTCATTGTAACTACAAATGAATTGCACAAACGCTTAAGTACAATTGAAGATTGAAAAGGCGATACTACCCAACCTTAATTGCAAATAAGTTTTGATGAGAAAAAATGATTAAATCAGGAATGTGCAGTTAATGAGGTATATACCTGGTGGGCTAGAATCTCCAGATAAATTAGAAGTTGAATAATCAATTGAGTTATAACCTGGTAATGCAAAATTTTTGTTGTGCTCAAAAGTTAATACAATGTCATAAGAATCTTGAACAAATTTTGTTTCAGATTTGTGTGAGTCTGTTAGCTTGATAGTTCGTATTTCATCGGAACAGCACGCATGTGAACATACATTTCCATCCATATCGCATTTATCAACCTGAGAAGGTATACTATCAACACTGATTGAGGTCACTTCGCCGCCACAATAATGTAATGTTATTGTAAAACCCGTTGTTAAAAACAAGTAAAGGGCAGCGAACAATATGTTTATTATCTTTCTCACACTTTTAATATAGCAAGTATAGATTAAAATAAAAAATATTTAGAGCGAAAAACTGATTTATGTGCTTTTACCGTCGTTTTTCGCTCTTTGTTCCTAATTCTAATTATTTCCCAAAATTATTGGGAGACCATCTTTGCCGCTGCCTATTATAACAACTTTTGCATTTTGTGAGTTCGCTAATTTTTCTGTTGCTTCAATTCCTTTCCATTGTAAAAGCTGTTGACTAATTCCTCGCGCAACAATATCCTGAAAATCTGCTATTCCTTTTGCCTCAATTCTTTTTCTATCAGCTTCTTGTTTTTCTCGTTCCAATACAAATTGCATACGCTGACTTTCTTGTTCTGCTTTCAGTTTTTCTTCAATCGCAGCTGTCAGTCCAGGAGGCAGAACAATTTGACGCAACGGTGCTGCTTCAATTAGAATTCCTCTTGGCCCAACAAGTTTTTCAAGCTCATTTTTAATTTCTAGAGCAAGCACTTCTCTTGATGAAGTATAAAGAGCTTTTGCTTCATACTTAGCAGTAATTCCACGTACAACTGAGCGAAATTGTGGAATTAAAATTATGTCACCGTAATTCTCACCAACAGTTTTGTAAATTTTTGATGCATTATCCGGATCAAGGGCAAAGAGCAAACTGATTTCCAACTGAACATTTTGTCCTTCTTGAGATGGAACATTCATTGTTTCTTTCAGCTCTTGAGTTTTAATGCTGAAGTCAACTACCCTTGCCATCGGATTTACAAAATTAACTCCAGATTTTAAAGTTGTCTCGCTTACCATACCAAGAAAATCAACTACACCAACTGTGCCGGCTGGAATAACTGTAAATGCTTGCAAAACTGCAATTATAATTCCAACTGCAATCCCAATCATAGATAATCTTGCTTCTTGATATCTGCCGGTTTTTTTTGTACTTCGATAAGCAAAGAATGATATTGCAATTACTATTAACGCAATAATGAATAACATATATCCTCCTATCATTTATAAGTGATTTAAATTCGATTTATCGAATGCTATTTTTACAAAGAAT
>VGVY01000099.1 GCA_016873835.1 Ignavibacteria bacterium | reverse complement strand
GCATTAAATTTATTCATTAGCAATTCAGCTGAAAGTGGATTTACTAAATACTTTTGTATTGTTCGTTTTAACGGACGAGCTCCATATGAAATATCGTAACCCAATTGTAATAGAAAATCTTTTACCTCTTCTTTGACTTCAACAGCTATATTTTTTTCTACTAGCTGTTTTACAACACGGCTAATTTGAAAATCAATTATTTTTTTAATTTCAGATTTTAGTAATGGTTTAAAAAGAACTATCTCGTCAATTCTGTTTAAAAACTCCGGCCTTATTGTTCTTCGTAATAGCTCGGATAATGAAATTCGCAGCTCGCCTAAAACCTCTTCAAAATTTTCTTCACTGATTTCAGAGAGTTTTTCTTGAATTAAATGAGATCCAATGTTTGATGTCATAATTATAATTGTATTTCTAAAATCAACAGTCCTTCCTTGGTTGTCTGTTAACCTCCCATCATCAAGCACTTGAAGAAGAATATTAAAAACATCGGGATGAGCCTTTTCAATTTCATCAAGAAGAAGAACTGAATATGGTCTTCGCCTTACTGCTTCTGTTAATTGTCCCCCCTCATCATATCCTACATATCCAGGAGGAGCGCCAATTAATCTTGATACAGAAAACTTTTCCATATACTCGCTCATATCAATTCTGATCATTGCATGTTCATCATTAAATAAAAATTCAGCGAGTGTTCTTGCAAGTTCGGTTTTTCCAACCCCAGTAGTCCCAATAAAAATAAATGAACCAATTGGCCTAGAGGAATCTTGCAGTCCAGCACGTGATCTTCTAATTGAATTTGCTACAGCAGAAACAGCATCAGCTTGTCCAACAACTCTCTTATGCAACTCTTCTTCTAGGCGGAGCAATTTGCTTCTTTCGCTTTCCAACATTTTACTAACTGGAATTCCAGTCCACTTTGCAACAACCTCGGCAATGTCTTCAGCATCAACCTCTTCCTTTAGCATTTTATTTTGTTTTTGAATTTTTGAAAGATCCTCAGTTTCTTTTTTCAAGCTTCTTTCGAGATTATTTATTGTTCCATATCGGAGCTCTGCAACTTTACCAAGATTCCCTTCTCTCTCAAAACGGTCTGCTTCAATTTTAGTGTTTTCAATGTCACTTTTCATAGAGCGGATTTTATTAATTTTTTCTTTTTCTAAAAGCCAGTGGCCTCGCAATTGATTCCTCTCCTCTTCTAAAAGAATTAATTCTTTTTGTAAGGCTGAGAGTCTTTCTGCGGAATCTTTATCTTTTTCTCGTTTCAAAGCTTCGCGCTCAATTTCTAATTGCTTTACTTTTCGTTCGGTTACATCTAATTCTTCCGGCATAGAATCAATTTCGATTCTTAGTTTTGAAGCAGCTTCATCAATAAGGTCGATTGCTTTATCCGGTAGAAAGCGATCAGTTATATAACGATTTGAAAGCTGAACGGATGCTATGATAGCGCTATCTGTTATTCGAACTCCATGATGAACTTCGTATCTGTCTTTTAATCCGCGCAAAATAGAAATTGAATCATCTTCAGAAGGCTCATTAACAAAAACTGGCTGAAACCGCCTTTCAAGTGCTGCATCTTTTTCAATATATTTTCGATATTCGTCTAATGTAGTAGCCCCTATTGCATGAAGGTCGCCTCTTGCAAGTGCCGGTTTTAAAATATTTGCGGCATCCATCGAGCCATCAGTTCTTCCAGCGCCAACAAGCAAATGAAGTTCGTCAATAAATAAAATTATCTCGCCTTGTGCAGATTGAACTTCTTTAACAACAGCCTTTAGTCTTTCTTCAAACTGACCTCGAAATTGTGTGCCGGCAACGAGGGCGCCCATATCGAGTGCAATTATTCGTTTAGTCTTTAATGAATCAGGAATATCTCCCGATATAATGCGATATGCAATTCCTTCTGCGATTGCTGTTTTACCAACTCCCGGCTCGCCTATTAAAACCGGATTATTTTTTGTTCTTCTTGAAAGGACTTGTAATACCCTCCGTATCTCTTCATCTCGACCGATAACTGGATCAAGTTTATTTGAGCGGGCAAGCTCATTTAAATCCCTTCCATATTTTTTTAAAGACTGATAAGTTTCTTCTGAATGCTGAGATGTTACACGCTGTGTTCCGCGAATTTCTTTTAATGCAGATAGGAGAATGTTTTTACTAATTCCAAACTCTTTTAAAAGAGTTCCGCATTCTCCTTCAGTTTCGGTTAGCGAAAGAAGAATGTGTTCATTGGAAATAAATTCATCTTTTAGGGTCTTCGATTCCTCAAATGATTTATCAAAGAGGCGAGCAGTAGCTTGAGATATTTGCTGGTTTCCAATTCCGGCTCCAGAAACTTTTGGAAGGGTTTCTAAAAGTCCGCCGATTTTTACTTTTAATTTGTCGATGTTTCCGCCAGCAATTTGAATTAAAGAAGAAGCAACACCGGAAGCATCTTCAAACAATGCAGCCATAATGTGTTGGGGCTCTACAATTTGATTTCCATAATTTTGTGCAATTTCAATTGCACTTTGAACTGTTTCTTTTGCTCTGACAGTCAACTTGTTAAAATTAAAGGTCATAATAACTTTTCATTTTTTGTTATTACAAATCTACCGCTCATACAAAATATTTTCATCAAAAGTTTCAAAAATATGTATAATTAATTCAAATATAACGAATTCGTATTATACTAATTATTAATAACAAGTAACCAGACAGTGCGTTGTTACTGCCGATCAATTAGTTTATTTTTGTATCCTTTATAATAAAAACTTATTATGCTTTTATCACAAAACGAAGAGACAATTGTTGCCCTTGCAACTCCTGGTGGAATTGGTGCTATATCTGTTATTAGAGTCAGCGGACCAGAAAGCTTTCGTGCAATCGACAATATCTTTTCAGGAAAACAAAAGTTAGTAAATAGCACTACTCATACCATTCACTATGGAAAGATTTATAGTGTAGACAAAGAGCTTGTTGACGATGTTCTCATTTCCATTTTTAGATCTCCAAATTCATATACTGGAGAAGATTCAGTTGAAATTAGTACTCATGGAAGTCCTTATATAGTTCAAAGAATTATTGAAATTATCCTTTCTCAAAATGTCCGTCTGGCAGATCCCGGCGAATTTACCAGACGTGCATTTTTGAATGGCAGAATTGATTTAGCTCAAGCTGAGGCTGTAGCAGATGTAATTAATTCCAATACAGAAGCATCATTGAGGGGAGCGAGAAATCAGTTAGATGGATTGCTTTCACAAAAAGTCGATTCACTTCGAGAAAAACTTATAAATACTTCATCTTTAATTGAACTTGAATTAGATTTTTCCGAGGAGGATCTAGAATTTTTATCCTATGAGGAAGTTGAAAAAAGGATTAAAGAAATTATCCAAGAATTAGATTTTCTAATTAGCAGCTATTCATTTGGAAGGGTATTAAAAGATGGCGTCAATGTTGCTCTCGTTGGCGAACCAAATGTAGGAAAATCTTCATTACTGAATTATCTTCTTAAAGAAGCTCGTGCTATTGTTAGCGAAATACCTGGGACTACACGAGACATTATTCGCGAAGAACTTGTAATAGATGGAATTTTATTTCGACTTTATGATACCGCCGGCTTAAGGTTTACAGAAGATCTAATTGAAAAAGAAGGTGTATTTAGGAGTAAAGAAGCAGTACGCAATGCCGATTTAGTTCTTTTTATGAATGATGTCATAAGTGGTTTTAGTGAAAATCTTTGGATTGAATTGAAAAGCATCACAGATCCAGAACGAATTCTGAAGGTCGTAAATAAAATTGATTTGAGGAATCCTCAAAAAGATTTATTCGATGTTGGTATTTCAGCCAAAACTGGCGAAGGGATAGAATTACTTTTTCAAGCTCTTAAAACAAAAGCACTAGGAACAAAGACATATTCTGAAAAATCTGCTGTTGTTTCAAATATTCGACACTTCAATGCACTTGAGAATGCAAAAGAAAATTTGACCACGGCTTTAAGTTCGATTAATCAAAAACTATCAGGCGAATTTGTTTCGGTGGATCTTAGAAATGCCGAAAGTGCACTCGGTGAAATAATTGGGAAAGTAACTTCTGAGGATATTTTAAACAATATTTTTTCAAAATTTTGCATTGGAAAATAGAAGTTTCACATGAAACTTTTCAAATCTTTTCTTGATGAATATCGAATGGTTTCACGTGGAACTGGGAAAAATGAAAAAATTTGACATTATCATAGTTGGAGGCGGCCATGCTGGCATAGAAGCGGCTCTTTCGGCAGCTCAAATGGGCTGTTCCGTTGCTATTGTAACTATGGATATATCCGCCTTTGGTAGAATGTCTTGTAATCCAGCTATTGGAGGAAGCGCAAAAGGGCATTTAGTATTTGAAATTGATGCTCTTGGCGGTTTTATGGGGCTAATTGCAGATAAATCTGGAATTCAATTTCGAACGTTAAATAAATCCAAGGGACCGGCTGTTTGGGCGGGCAGAAGTCAAAACGATCGAAAAATATATTCGGAAATAGCTTTAGAATACGTGATCAATTCAAAAAATATAGAAATTATTGAAGATTCCATTACTGCAGCAATTGAAGAGAACAAAAAAATAATTGGCGTAAAGACTCTTAAAGGAAATGAAATTAGATGTAAGGCGCTGATTGTTTGTTCTGGTACTTTCTTAAATGGACTGATGCATACCGGACTTTCATCTACAAAAGGAGGTCGGTTTGGAGAACAACCTTCTGAAGGATTAACAAAATCAATTGTTGATATGGGATTTGAATCAGGCAGATTAAAAACCGGAACACCTCCACGATTAAATAAGAAAACAATAAATTGGAAAATACTTGAAGAACAGCCGGGAGATATTCCACCTATTCCATTTTCAAAAAAAACATCAGCAGAAAATTTTCCATATTTACCGCAAGTCAGTTGTCATATTACTTATACAGATCAATCAGTTCATAAGATATTAGAAAAAGGATTTGACCGCTCTCCATTATTTACTGGATTGATTGGCGGAACCGGACCAAGATATTGTCCATCGATCGAAGATAAAATAGTTAGATTTTCTGACAAGGAACGGCATCAATTATTTCTTGAACCGGAAGGTTTAGATTCCGAACTAATTTATATAAATGGATTTTCAACTTCACTTCCAGCGGATATTCAATTCGAAGCACTAAGAAAAATCAAAGGTTTAGAGGAAGTTGAAATGATTCGCCCGGGTTATGCTGTTGAGTATGATTATTTTCCACCGTATCAAGTTGACTTAACACTCGAAACAAAAATTATTGAAGGACTTTATTTTGCCGGTCAAATTAATGGAACATCTGGATATGAAGAAGCCGCTGCTCAAGGAATTGTTGCCGGAATTAATGCCGCATTGAAAATTCAAAAAAGACCAGAGTTTGTTTTAAAACGGAGTGAAGCATACATTGGCGTTTTGATCGATGACTTAGTAGGGAAATCCACCAATGAACCATATAGAATGTTCACCTCTCGTGCAGAACATCGATTGCTTTTAAGACAAGATAATGCAGACAGACGATTAATGAAATATGGTTTTGAATTCGGACTTATTTCTAACGAGATGTATAATGAATTGGAAGAA
This sequence comes from Ignavibacteria bacterium, assembly GCA_016873835.1. Classification (GTDB taxonomy): domain Bacteria; phylum Bacteroidota; class Ignavibacteria; order Ignavibacteriales; family Melioribacteraceae; genus DSXH01. The sequence goes on along the minus strand of VGVY01000099.1, from coordinate 2,468 downwards.
AGAGAAGTTTTAATTTCAAAATCCAAAAACGTAATTAAACAAACAAAAATAATTCCGAAACAAATTAATTCATATCTGAATTCAGTTCAAACTCCGCATTTAGATAATTCCGAATCGATAGAGAAAATTGTTAAACGCCCCGAAGTAGGACTTAAATCAGTTTTAAATGCAGCTGAAAATAATTCTGTTGTAATTGATGAGCTGTTGAATGATCCGAAGGCTTTAGAACAAGTAGAAATTGAAATTAAATATGACGGCTATATTCAAAGACAAATGGAATTAATCTCTAAGATGGAAAGAAACGAAGATATTTTAATTCCTTTGAATTTTAATTATACGAGATTGAAATCTATTTCAACTGAAGGAAGAGAAAAACTTTCGAAAGTTAAACCGAGATCGATCGGTCAAGCTGCTCGGATCTCTGGAGTTACTCCTTCAGATATTTCTGTATTATTGGTATATTTGAAAAGCTAATTTTAGGGATTCTGTTGGATTTACAAGCACAGTACCTTCGCGAACTCAAAATGCTCTTTTGGGAAAATTCAATTAATCCCGACGAGTATCAACTTGAAAGACTTGCCAATTTTGCCGGATTAGTAACTCAAAAAAATGCAAAAGTTAATCTCATCTCTCGGCGAGATGTTCAAAAAATCATTGAAAATCATGTGTTTATCTCAGCTTTTATGGCTGAATTCCTCCCTTCAAAAGTCAACAAATTCTTAGATATTGGCACCGGAGGCGGTTTTCCTGGAATTCCTTTAGCTATTACACGGCCAATGTACAAAGGGGTTTTAGTCGATTCCACGAACAAAAAAATCGAAGCTGTTCAAGATTTCATTACTAAACTGAAGATTAATAATCTTACTGCAGAAAATTCAAGAGTGGAAAGCGAAGAATTCAAACAAAAATATGCCGATACTTTTGATTTAGTTGTCAGCAGAGCAACTGTTCCGCTTATAATTCTTTTCCGTTATGCAATTCCACTTATTAAAGAGAAAGCATACATTGCTTCAATTAAAGGCGGCAATCTTAACGACGAATTTAAAACTGCCGAATTGAAGTATAAATCATATATCAAAAAATCTACTACATTTGAATTAGCTTACAAACCCAATAATGCACGAAATGAAAAAGGGAAGAAGCTGATCATCATTGAATTAACAAAGTAGTTGATCTTATAAACTTTTCCTTTTTACGATGGAGCTTTTTTAATGCCTCAACTCGTTGAAAAGTTTTTACATTATTCGCCAATACGAGATGTCGTCTTTGTTTTAGGCGCCGGTGCATCGAGACCAGATGGCGTGCCGTTGCAAAGGGATATGCTTCCAACTATTCTTTCAGGCGGAATCAAAGAAATTGAAGAAACTGAAATCGGGAAAATTGTAATTGAGTTTATTAAAAATAACTTTGAATTTAATCCCGAAACAAAATCGTATCCTCATCTAGAAGCAGTATTTGGGTTTCTTGATTATTTCCTTGAACGAAATGAAAGTTTAAGCTCGCAATATTCTCAAGAAAAACTTAGAGAAATAAAAGAATACTTAATCAAAATAATTCATTACACTGTAAATTTTCAGACAGACAAAACTAGTCAGCATTACCAAGTTTTTTGGAAATCTATAATTGAAAAAAATCCGAACACATCTGTAATTACACTTAATTATGATACGCTGCTCGAACAAGCATTTGAATTTCATTTTAAAACACACGGCTATATTGATTACTGCATTCCGCTGATGAATTATGAAAAATTACCCGAGCTGAAACAATATAATTTTTGGGTTAATCCGCGCGAACCCGTTTTTGTTGACGAAACTGAAAATCCTTTTCCATTTAAAATTATTAAACTGCACGGAAGCCTCAATTGGAAATACTGCAATTGCTGCAATCAAACTTTACTTACTCCGTGGGATAGAAATATAGATTTAAATAAAGGAAAATTTCTCGGCTATACTTTTCCCGATAAACAAGAATACGAATACCGATGCCCATTAGACGGAACCGAATTTCAAACATTAATTATGCCCCCGAGTTATTTGAAACTTCTTCACCACCCAATCATAACTCAGCTAATGAACGAAGCATCGCGCGAAATTAGAAATGCAAAAAAAATTGTTTTTGTAGGTTACTCGCTTTCAAGTGCAGACGTTCACATCAAAGCACTTTTCAAAAAGAGCATCTCTTCCGAAAAAGAGATACTCGTAATCAATCCAAAGAAAAAAGAATCCTTCGAGCTTAATTATAAATCTTTAAACCGCAATGCTTGCTTCATCGAACTTCCGTTCGAAGATTTTGTTGAGGATAAAAAACTAATTACTCAAATTCTTTCTTAACAGTAGAGGTAAATACAAAAAGGACTTTCAGTAATAATTTTTAAATAATTAAAACTTTGTTTTATATTTAGTTAGTATTTAAGGTGTTATGGTGAAGATTAGACCACTTACATCGCATAAACCAAAACTGCTTGA
>VGVY01000098.1 GCA_016873835.1 Ignavibacteria bacterium | reverse complement strand
AAGAGAATTATCCTTCATTGATTTATCTTCAACTCCAACTGTTTTAAGAAAATTTGCTTTGTAAACTATAAATAGATCACTTCATGAATAATAATTTAATTATACCTGAATACCTATCACTGCTCAATTTACAAAAGTAAATTCCACTCGAAAGTTGATTATCAGAAAATGAAAGCTGTTCTTCATAGATACCGGGATTATGATATTTGGTTGGTATTTCAAAAACTTCTCTTCCAAGTAAATCAAAAATTTTTAATGTAACATTTGTACCTATTGGGAGATGATATTTAATAGTAGTAATTGGATTAAATGGATTGGGATAATTTTGTTCTAATTTGAATTCAGAAGGGATTTCATCTAACTCTTCAACATTTGTAATAATACATTTGAAAACGTGGATTAATAATCTTCCATCAGAAGGGGCATTAAATTCAGTTATGAAAAGCAAGTTGTTATGTTGATCGTATGCTGCAGAATAAATTAATTTTTGTTGACTCCAAAAAATATCTTTATCTAAACGAAGAACACAGTATGGTTGTGGATCATAGGCTTGTTTAATTCCTTTTGCAACTTGAGCTAAATCAGACGGATCGAAAAAAAGAATCATTGGAATCAAATTATGTGACTTCCAACCTTTTCCATTTGGATCTGAGACATCAAATTCCGGATAAGGCTGATCTGCTATCACCCAGTCATGGCGCATATTTTCTCCCCAGTATCCATACCAATTATTTCCTAAAGCTTTATTACCAATAATGCCGACAGTTGCCCGATTACCGACAGAAATCCAATCTGCATCTTTCCACCAATCTGCATGATTATATCTAGAGATTGAATTGGGGAAGTTGTAATTATTCGTTCCTTCTACAGAACCATATTGGAGTAAGGTTGAGAAAGGGAGTTCTGAATTTGGTTCTGGAGGGGTTTTGGGGATCAAGTTCACAGCATAAAGTGTTGGTCCCAATCCGCTTAAACCGCCTTCACGGTATCTGCCATTTAATAGTGATCTTCCATTTGTATTTACATCTGCCCATAATCTAGGAATACTGAAAAGATAATCATTTAAATATGGATCAACTGGTAAAGTTGAAGTACTTGAACTTCCAAGAAACCAAGCACCAAACCGATTTCCATTTGTTAAATTTGCAGCATCGATACAACTGATTGAAGCAGTCTTATCACCAATTACATCATAATAAATTGCCCACGAATTATAAAGTCTGTTATCTTCCTCCAGGTATTCCAAACCAGTTAACCATACATCAACAAAAGACCAATTTTGAACATTTGCTGGACGAATATTGACTGGAGTTTGTAAAATTTGTACTTCATTAATTTCTTCAATGTTCTTTGCCGCCGATTTTTTTGGCAAGGGGATCGAAACTTCTGCAACAAAACCTCGGTCAGGAGTATTGATATCAGTAATAAACAAAGAGCCGGGATAACCATCAACTGCACCGGATCCGGTCATTCCGCCATCACCATTTGGATTATAAGCAAGACCATCACCTCCGTAGGCAAATAATTCTGGTAGTTTTATTGCTCCAATATATTCAATCCATTCAGGATTAATTATTGCTACGTTGCCTTCAAAAGAATAGGTTTTAGCTGAAACTGCATCTGACTTTGGGCTTTCATTTTGACATTTATCTAATGCAGAAACCCTGAAGTTATAATTTGTGTTTGGCTCTAAGAGGCTCACAACAAAATTATTTTCCCGTGTATATGCTTCGATTTCATTGCCATTATAAATAAGATATTCAACTACTGAGGTGTTATCGCTTGGAACGTTCCAATCCAATTTTATATTGGTATCAGAAAGAGTTGTAGCAACTAAGCTTGTAGGTTTTTGAGGAGGAGAAATATCTGCATCATTAAGTATTTCAATTTTATCACACACAAGATATTGTTTAGATGCACTATCAAACCATTCAATATTGAGATTAATATTTATAAGAGAGAATGTTTCATCAGTTTTATGAACGCCGTAATTGGTTATGTTAAAGACTGTTTTAGCATACGAACGTGGTTGAATAATAGTATAAGTAATTCTATAATCCACAAATGAACGCATCGTGTACCAATTGCCGTCTGATGAATTTTCCGAAGGATTGTTTTGATCCGTAAAACTAATTCTTGATGTAAAAGAAATTTGATTATCAGAATTATTGTACCAAGTGACAACTATCCTTTCACCAAGATTAAATTTTTTGGGTGTTCCCTTTACACCCATGAAATCAGAAAATTCATCAAGATTATTTGATAAAACAACTCCGCCATTTCCCGCAGAAGTATAACTCATGTTAGGACTTAGTAACAAGTTATTCCAACCAGATAATCCAAATGAATTTAAAGATTGATTCGATCCAAAATCAACTATTAATGTTTGACTAAATATGGTTGAGATTTGAGAATAAATTATGAACCCAAAAATCTTTAGAGCAATTAAGATTTTTTTCATAGGTCACTCTCACAATTATTAATAAAAGAATTTGAGGATATAAAAATTTATTTTATCTCGCGTCCGCCGAGTTTTGTAATAATAGCATTGACAAGAGGAATATTCGCAGTTTCTTGCTTATTGATTTTTTTTGCAGAGTTACTTTTAGCATTAGAATTTTTAATTCCACCATTATCTAATTCAATTTTTTTTCCGAATACTTCTTTTGTTTTTTTATCGAGGTAAGATTTATTGTCTGAGATAATATCCCAATCCTCGTTATGTTCTACTTCGAGCTTCAATTTGTTGTTTTCAAAGTTGACTGGATTTGTGTTTGACAGAACCGAGCCGAAGAATTTTTCATTTTTAACTTGTTCAACAAAATATTTCCACTTTGAAATTATTGCATTGAATTCGGAAACATCTTTGACTGTAGGGGCAACAAAACTTCTGATTTCAGGTAATTTTATTTCTTCTTTTAAAGCAGATTTAAGGTTTGAAATGCTGCTTTCATTTTTTTTTAAATTTCCTGATGATCCAAAACTGCTGCTATAGGTTTTAGATTGTTCTGAAATGCTGTTACTGTTTAATTTATTAATAATCTCGTTTAAGGTGGATGTTTTTTCAAGACCGATTAAATGGCATAATGAAATTTCAACTTTTAATTTCTGATTGCTTGTTGATTTGAGTTCATATTGTGTTTTTGAAATGTATGCCAAAATTCTTAAGATATCACCTTCTGAGAATTGGTCTGAATACTCTAAATATTTTTCTTTAAAAACTTCTGCTGCTTCAATTAAATCACTATTTTTTCTTATCACAACGGTTAAAATATTTCTAAAATGTTCATTAAGACCATTAAGAAAATCAATAAAATTCCAACCATTCTCGTAAATTTTTTGGGATACGTCGAAAGCAGACATAAAATTTTTCTTAATAATTGCATCAGAAATTGTAAAATAAATTTCTTCATCAATTAGATTCAGCATCTTAGAAATTAAATCACTATTAACATTATTACCACTGAAGGAAATCACTTGGTCAAAAAGACTTTGAGCATCTCGCAATGCACCATCTGCTTTTTTGGCAATAAGTGTTAATGTTTTATCGTCAATAACTATTTTTTCAGCCTTAGCAATATCTTGCAGTAATTTTTTTATTTCATTCATTTCAATTCTTCTGAAATCGAAACGCTGACATCGAGAAATTATTGTCAGAGGTACTTTATGCACATCAGTAGTGGCAAAAACAAAAATTGTGTGGTCTGGTGGCTCTTCCAATGTTTTTAAAAGTGCATTGAATGATTCGGTGGTTAACATATGCACTTCGTCAATAATATATATTTTATATTTTCCTTTTGTAGGGGCGTATTTTACCGATTCGCGTAAAGTTCTAATTTCTTCGATTCTTCGGTTGGATGCACCGTCAATTTCGAAAATGTCTAATGTTTGAGAAGTTAAAAATGAATTGCACATTTCGCATTTATTACACGGTTCACCTTTACTTGGATTCAGACAGTTTAAACTTTTTGCTAAAATTCTTGCCGTTGTAGTTTTACCAACTCCTCTTGGACCAGCAAAGAGGTAAGCGTGTGCAATTCTATTATTCACTATTGCGTTTTTAAGAGTTGTGGTGATATGTTCTTGTCCAACAACTTCTGCAAAAACTTGTGGACGCCATTTACGTGCTGTTACGATATAATCCATAATAATTAAATGTATCGAAAAAAGTTTTTAAGAAATTAAAATTACAGAAACAATACTTAATCCAAATCCTATTTACAAAAGAATACTTTTAAATGAAAATTTATTTGCTAATAGTTTACAAATTCTTTCTAGATAAAATTTATCAACTTCATTAAAAGCTGAATAATTGTAGCTATCCAAATCTAAAACACCTAAGATGTCATTTCCTTTTATTATTGGAATTACTATTTCTGAATTTGAACCGCTGTCACAAGCAATATGCCCTTGAAATTTGTGTACATCATCTACAATAATTGTTTCTTTTTTTGATGCTGAAGTTCCACAAACTCCTCTACATAAATCTATAACTGAACAAGCGACTTTGCCTTGAAATGGTCCAAGAAAAAGTTTATCTCTATTAAAAAGGTAAAATCCAACCCAACTAATTTTACCAAATGCATCTTTAAGAAGTGCTGTAACATTTGATAAGTTTGAAACTAAAGGTTCATCCGGATTTATTAAACTTTCAATTTGAGGAAGAATTTGTTTGTAAATTTCTTCATCAGAAAGAGATTTATCTATTTTTAGGTTTTCTGTCATGTGAATACAATTATAAAATCAATGCAAGAACAATTTATTTTTTACTCTTTTTTGTTTTTGCAGATTTCAAGTTAAATACAAATGGAACTGCTTCTTTAATATCTGAAATTGGTACTATTTTTAATCCTTGTTTAACTTCATTTTTAATTTCAGAAAGATCTTTTTCATTTTCCTTTGGAATTAAAACAGTCTTTATTCCGCTTCTTTGTGCAGCAAGAAGCTTTTCATTTAACCCGCCTATTGGGATTACTTTTCCACGTAGAGTTATTTCTCCGGTCATTGCGATATCACTTTTTGCCGGCTTATATGAAAAAGCAGAATACAATGCCATTGCCATAGTTATTCCAGCTGAAGGACCATCTTTTGGAATTGCACCTTCAGGTAAATGAATGTGAATCTCTTTTCCTTTTGAAAAATTTTGGTCAAGATGAAAATCTTTTGCGTTGGACCGTAAATAACTTAGCGCAGCTTGAGCTGATTCTTTCATTACATTTCCGATTTGTCCGGTCAACGTAAGTTTTTCAGCGCCGCTCATTACAGTTGCATCAACTTGAAGAATATCACCGCCAACACTTGTCCAAGCTAATCCAGTAACACTTCCAACTCGCAGTTCTTTTTCAGCTTTTTGAGTTCTGAATCTTGGAACACCGAGAAATTTTTCAATTACATCTTTTGTGATTTCAAATTTTTTTGGATGTTTTTTCTTTTTTCCATTGCCAGATTGTTCAATAATAAGGTCTCTTGCAGTCTTTCTTAAAACAGATGCAATTTCACGTTCCAAATTTCTCACACCGGCTTCTCGTGTATAATCTGTAATTATTTTCCCAACTGATTCATCTTTGAATTCAACATTGAATTTTTCTAACCCATGAGCTTTAATTTGTTTCGGTATGATATGTCTTTTTGAAATCTGTATTTTCTCCGGTTCAAGATATCCAGGCAATTCAATTATCTCCATCCTATCTTGAAGAGGTAGCGGAATGTTGTATCTTACATTTGCCGTTGTAATAAACATAACTTGAGATAAATCATAATCAACATCGAGGTAATGATCATTGAAAGTATGATTCTGTTCAGGATCCAATACCTCAAGCATAGCAGAAGACGGGTCACCACGAAAATCCATACTCATTTTATCAATTTCGTCAAGCAGCATAACTGGGTTAATTGTCTTTGCTCTTTTCATTGATTGAATTATTTTGCCTGGCATTGAACCAATGTAAGTTCTTCTATGTCCTCTTATTTCAGCTTCATCACGCACACCGCCCAAACTAATTCTAACAAAGTTTCTACCTAATGCACGTGCAATTGATTTTCCGAGAGATGTTTTACCAACACCAGGAGGTCCTACAAAGCATAGGATTTGACCGCGCATGTTTTTTACTAAATTTAGAACCGCTATGTGCTCAACAATTCTTTCTTTCGGTTTATCCAATCCATAATGATCTTCATCCAAAATTTTGCGAACATTCTTAATATCAAGATTATCCTTAGTTCGATTGTGCCACGGAACGTCAATCATCCAATCGAGATAATTTCTTAGAACAGTAGCTTCTGGAGAACTTGGTGGAGTTTTTTTCAATTTATTAAGTTCTTCGACAGCTTTTTCCTGAACTGGTTTTGGCATCTTAGCTTTAATGAGCTGGTCTTTTAGTTTAATGAATTCTGGTGAAGATTCTTCTTCATCGCCAAGTTCATCCTGAAGAATTCGTATTTGCTCTTGAATAATAAATTTTCTTTGAGTCTTCGCAATATTATCCTGAACCTTTCCTTCAATCTCTTTTTCAATCTTTAAGATTTCTATTTCAGAGTTAAGTATTTTAATAATCTCATAAAATTGTTCAACAATTGAAAATTTTTGTAATATTTTCTGTTTTACTTCTATTGATTGATTAATATTTGCAGCAACATAAAAGAGTTTTCTATCTTGCTCATCTATATTATCAAATGCAGAACTTGCTTCAGGCGGAATTGCTTTATTTATTTTAACGTATTCCTTAAATAAATTCGACATTTGCCGAATTAGTGCATTCAGTTCACGTTTGTCTTCACTGTATGGTATAACTACTTCAATCTCTGCTTCAAAAAAATTAGTTCGATTCGTAAAGGAGGTAATCCTTCCTTGAATAATTCCATCTACGATAATCTTAAGCAATCCATTAGGGAGTTTGAGCATTTGAATTATTTTTGCAATTGTTCCTTCAACGTAAATGTCTTCTTTTGTAGGCTCTTCAATATTAGATTTTTTTTGCGCAGATATAAAAATATACTTCGAACTTTCCATGGCAAAATTTGCAGCTTTTATTGATTGTTCTCGACCAACCAATACCGGAAAAATCATATAAGGAAAAATTACATTATCGCGAAGGGGCAGCACTGGTAAAACATGCGGAATATCTTCAATCATTCCAACATCTGAAACTTTGTCTTTTATTAAGTCATCCATATAAAACCTATTAATGATATTATCTAAATGCAAAGATACCAAATTCGAAAAGTGCTATCAAGGTAAGTTATTTTCACTTTATTATGAATAAAGTCTTATATAACCGTTTTAATCAGCTTGTTTGAATAAGTAAAAATAGTACTGCGAGGCTTTAGAACCATTATTAATAAAATTATTTATGAGTATTTTTGTTCTCAACTTATTCCAATAAAGGGAAAAAATGATTGATAAAGTTATCAATATCGCTAAAGAAGCCGGAGATATAATAAGAAATGCATTCAGAAGTAATTTTGGAGTTGAAACAAAATCAAACATTAAAGATTTGGTTACTGAGGTAGATAAAAAATCTGAAGAGACAATAATTAATTTTATCAAAAAGGAATTTCCAACACATAGTATATTGGCTGAGGAGAGTGGTAATCACCAAAGATCTTCAGAATATTTTTGGGTGATTGATCCATTAGACGGGACAACAAATTTTGCACACGGACTTCCAATCTTTGCTGTATCAATTGGGGTTGTAAAAGGTGGAGAAGTAATCTGCGGCGCTGTTTATGATATTATGCGCGATGTAATGTATTCTTCCGAAAAAGGAAGTGGATCATTTGCAAATGATAGAAAACTTCATGTAAGTTCTAATAGTGATATAAAGCAAAGTGTTCTTGTAACTGGTTTTCCTTACAATGTTGCATCTAACCCAGATAATGCATTTGAGAGATTTATTACATTTTTAAAAAGTGCCAGGGCAGTGAGAAGATTAGGATCGGCTGCAATTGACATGTGTTTTGTTGCTGAAGGAGTGTTTGATGGATTCTGGGAAGTTTATCTTAATCCGTGGGATATTGCTGCCGGCAAATTAATTGTTGAGGAAGCTGGTGGAGTTGTAACAGATTTTAATAATAAGCGAAGTGAAATTTTTTCAAAACA
>VGVY01000097.1 GCA_016873835.1 Ignavibacteria bacterium | reverse complement strand
TTTACATTATTCATAAGTGTTTGTCCGGCTTGAAAACCGCCTGATAGTTCAAAAGCTATCATTGCGCCGGGGCCTTCGTGCTGCTTTTGTCCTACTGAAAAATGCGGATGGCTTTTAAGTCCAGGATAACGAACCCACTTAACTTTTGGATGTTGCTCAAGATATTCTGCAATTCTCTGTGCGTTTTCACAACTGCGCTGAATTCTAATTGCTAATGTTTTAATTCCGCGATGAACTAAAAATGCATTGAATGGGTCGATTACTCCGCCAAGCTGATTTAAAACTTTTCTCATTCTGTTATACATCTCTTCTTCTTTGGTAACGATAATACCGGCAACAACATCTGCGTGTCCATTTAAAAATTTTGTCATGCTGTGCACAATTACATCTGCGCCAAAATTAAAGGGTCTTTGGAGTGCCGGGCTTAAAAAAGTATTATCAACAACAAGTACTGCATTGTTGCTGTGAGCAATCTTGGAAGCGGCTTCTAAATCTGTAATTGCTATAGTTGGATTTGCCGGAGTTTCAACATAAACAATTTTTGTGTTTGGTTTAATTGCATTTTTTATTTCATCAGTGTTTTCTGTTTCAACAAATGAAGACTCTATATTAAACTTATTAAATACGGTTTGTAGTACTGTTAGCGTTGGCCCATAAACAGACTTACTACATACAACATGATCGCCGGCAGAGAGCAGCGCAGTAAATACAGTTGTTATCGCTGCCATGCCGCTTGAACATGCTAATGATTTATATCCATCTTCAAGTTCTGCAATAGCATTCTCCATTGCCTCGATTGTTGGGTTTTTCATACGAGTATAGATATATCCGTTTGTTTCTCCCCTGAACAACGACGCTCCTTGTTCGGTCGATTCGAATTTAAATGTAGAAGTTTGATAAATTGGCGGCACTATAGGGTTGAATTCAAAATCTCCCCTGCCGCTGTGAACGCATTTAGATTCGAAATGAATATTTTTATGTTTCATATTTTCATTTTTGTGTTTTTGTAATTAACTCAACATCGGCAAGATCTCTTAATCGCCCTACTGCTTTTTTATTAACTATAAAATCTTAACGCAAATGCCTCAACAACCAAATAATTAACTTGATGTTCGTTTAACAATTTTAAGAATTCTTTGAAGTCTTGGTGTAATACCATTTTCTGCCTCATAAAATTGTTGGCGTAAAATCTCAATTGCAGAAATTCTTTCTTCTGCATTCTTTGATAACCAATAATCAAGATCGTAATTATAATCGTCTATTAACGAAATTTTTCTTACTACTTTTTCCATATCAATTAATCGCCATTTTCTTCATCTGGAATTACACGAGCAACATCTGCAATTTCATCTTTTGCGTTCAGTTTAATTAACCGAACTCCCTGAGTGTTTCTTCCCATCACTCGAATATCGGAAACCGATTGTCTAATAACCATTCCGCCAGTTGTTATTATAACAAGTTCGTCTCCGTCATTAACTTCTTTCATTGCAATTAATTTTCCATTCTTATCTGAGGTTTTAACAGTTATAACTCCTTTTCCGCCGCGACGTGTTATTCTGTAATCTTCAATCTCCGAACGTTTACCAAACCCTTTGTCAGTTACAACCAATAATGAGTTTGCGTTTGTTACCACTATCATTCCAATTACAGAATCGCCCTTGCCTAATTTAATTCCGCGCACACCAGTTGCAGTTCTTCCCATATCACGCACGTCTTTTTCGTTGAAGCGGATTGCCATTCCATTTTTAGTTCCGATTACAATGTCGTTGCTTCCCATGCTTAATTTTGCTTCAATTAAACTATCGCCGGCGGCAAGATTAATTGCGTTAATGCCTCCGCGTCTAATGTTTGAATAAGCAGAAAGAACCGTTTTCTTTACCGTTCCTTTAACGGTTGTCATTACAATAAACTTATCATCGGTAAATTCTTTAACTGTTACAAATGCTGTTATCTTTTCTTCTTTATCTTTTTCGATAAGATTAAGAATCGATCTTCCCTTTGCTACTCGTCCCCCTTCTGGAATTTCATGAACTTTAAGCCAGTAGCATTTGCCTCTGTCTGTAAAGAACATAATGTAATTGTGGGTGGAGGCAATAAACATATGTTCTATAAAATCTTCTTCTTTGGTTCCAGCGCCGGTTACTCCTTTGCCGCCGCGCGCTTGCCTTCTGTATCCGCTGACTGGAAATCTTTTAATAAAACCATGATGAGAAATTGTTACAACAACATCCTCTTCGGCAATTATATCTTCCAAAGAAAATTCTTTGAAGTCATGAACAATTTCAGTTCTTCTTTCGTCGCCAAATTTTTCTTTAACTAATTTTAATTCATCTATTAAAATCTGTCTCTGCTTTTTCTCGCTTGATAAAATTCCTTTTAGTTTTTCAATCAGTTTTATTGTTTCTTTATATTCATCTTCAATTTTCTTGCGCTCAAGTCCGGTTAATCTCTGCAGTCTCATATCAAGAATTGCTTTTGCCTGAATTTCAGAGAGCTTGAACTTTTTCATCAAGTTCATTTTTGCAGTTTCAACATCTTTCGATTTTTTAATTGTTTGGATAACCGCGTCAATATCATCGAGAGCAATTATATAGCCCTCTAAAATGTGAGCGCGTCTTTCAGCTGCATCAAGGTCAAACTTAGTGCGGCGTTTTAAAACTTCGAAACGATGGGATATAAAATGCTCCATTGCTTCTTTAAGAGTAAGAACTTTTGGAACGCCGTTAACCAACGCAAGCATAATAACGCCAAATGTTACTTGCATTTGGGTGTGCTTGAATAATTGATTGAGCGTTACGGCTGGCTGTCCATCCCTTTTCATTTCAATGACAAGTCGTAATCCGTCTCTATCAGATTCATCTCGAATATTTGAAATGCCATCAACTTTTCCATCGCGTACTAAGTCGGCAATTTTTTCAATTAAGGTTGATTTATTTACTTGATAGGGGATTTCTGTTATTACAATATTTTCTCTATCGTTCTTAAGAGTCTCAATATTTGCTTTTGCTCTAAGTACAATTCTTCCGCGTCCGGTTAAGAAAGCTTCTTTTACGCCATCGTAACCATAAATAATTCCGCCGGTTGGAAAATCTGGTGCTTTAACAATCTTAATTAATTCTTCGGGTTTTAGTTTTGGATTTTCAATTAAAGTGATTAATCCGTCTACTATTTCGCTAAGATTGTGCGGCGGTATGTTGGTTGCCATTCCAACTGCAATTCCGCTTGCACCGTTAACAAGTAAGTTTGGTAAATATGACGGAAGAACTGTCGGTTCTTGTAATGTGTCGTCAAAATTTGGATTGAAGTCTGCTGTATTCTTATCTAAATCGCGCAGCATTTCATCGGCTATTCTAGCAAGCCGCGCTTCTGTATAACGCATTGCGGCCGGGCTGTCGCCATCTATTGAGCCAAAGTTGCCTTGACCATCGACAAGCGGATAGCGGAGTGAAAAATCTTGAACCATTCTAACCATCGAGTCATAAACTGCGGTATCGCCATGCGGATGGTACTTTCCCAAAACTTCTCCGACAATACGAGCAGATTTTTTATATGGTTTGTTATATGGAACGCCTAGTTCGTGCATTCCATAAAGAACTCTTCTGTGAACTGGCTTTAATCCATCTCTTACATCTGGAAGAGCGCGTGCAACAATTACGCTCATTGCATAATCGATGTAAGATGATTTCATTTCTTCTTCTAACGATACGGGAACTACTTTTTCAAAAATTGTTGTCATGTTATGAGTTTTAATTTAATGTGTTCAATAGATAATTTTATTTTTAAACATCAAGATTAGCATACTTAGCATGCTTCTCTATAAAGTCTCTTCGCGGTTCAACAGCATCGCCCATAAGCGTTTCAAAAATTTTATCTGCTGCCGCAGCGCTTTCTAAATTTACTTGTAAAATTGTTCTTGTTTCTGGATTCATTGTTGTTGACCAAAGCTGCTCAGGATTCATTTCACCAAGACCCTTATAACGCGAAATTGTTATTCCTTTTGTTTGTGTTGTTTCTTCTGATTCTTCTTCAACCTCGACAATTTCATCTTCCTTAGATTTTTTCCCTTTTCCGTCTGCCTTCATCCGCTTTAGAATCTTCTCTCTTTCATCATCATCAAAAGCATAAAGTTCTTCTTTCCCTTTTTTAATTTTATAAAGCGGGGGCTGAGCAATGTAAACCTTTCCAGAGGCTATCAATTCTTTCATGTGCCGATATAAAAACGTTAAAAGCAAAGTTCTAATATGACTGCCGTCAACATCAGCATCAGTCATTAAAATAATTTTTCCGTAACGTGACTTATCGGGGTCAAAGTCCTCGCCAATTCCAGATCCAACCGCAGAAATAATTGCTTGAATTTCTTGATTCTCTAATACTTTGTTAATCTTTGCTTTCTCTACGTTTAGTATTTTTCCTTTAATAGGAAGTATCGCTTGAAATCTTCTATCGCGTCCTTGCTTTGCAGAACCGCCAGCAGAATCTCCTTCAACAATATAAATTTCACAATGCTCAGGATCGTTAATAGAACAGTCTGCAAGTTTGCCGGGCAAGTGAAGAGTGTCTAATGCATTTTTTCTGCGGATTAATTCACGCGCTTTTCTAGCAGCTTCCCTAGCTTCTGCTGCTCGCACGCATTTGTCAATTATTTTCTTGGCAACGCTATTATTTTCTTCTAAATATTCTGAAAGTTTTTCGCCAACGATTGTTTCAACAATTGATTTTACTTCGCCGTTACCAAGCTTTGTTTTTGTTTGTCCTTCAAACTGAGGCTCCATAACTTTTACAGAAATTACTGCTGTCAATCCTTCTTTGAAATCGTCTCCAGTCAATGAGATTTTGCTGCTCTCTTTAATCAGTCCATTTTTATATGCATAATTATTAAATGTTCTTGTCAGTGCGGTTCTAAACCCAACCAAGTGTGTTCCGCCTTCAATTGTATTAATATTATTAACATAAGTGTGCACATTTTCGTTATATGAATCGCTGTATTCAAAACAAATTTCTACCGGAGTATTCTCTTTTTCTCCTTCAATATAAACTGGTTTGTGAAGGGAGTTTCTTTGTTCGTCTAAATATTTTACAAAATCAATTAGTCCGCCTTTAAATCTGAAAGTTTCTTCTTCGTCGGCAGTTTCATCGCGCAAAATCATAGTTACATCTTTGTTTAAATAAGCAAGCTCTCTCATTCTTTCGGCAACGGTCTCAAAATTAAATTTTATAGTTTTAAAAATTTCTCTGTCTGGTTTAAAAGTAATTTTAGTTCCGGTGTTTTCGCCCTTATAGGTTCCTTTCTGCTTAACAGATGCTTTTGGAATGCCGCGTATATATTCCTGAAAATATATTTTTCCTTCTCTTTTAACTTCTACACTCATCCATTCCGAAAGTGCATTAACAACAGAAACCCCAACGCCGTGAAGACCTCCTGATACTTTATAAGAGTTTTTATCAAACTTGCCGCCGGCATGCAGAACGGTCATAACAACTTCGAGCGCAGATTTTTTCTCAACCGGATGCATATCAACCGGAATTCCTCTTCCTCTATCTTCAACAGTTACAGTTTGGTCTTTATGAATAGTTACAACTACTCTATCGTTATAGCCGGCCAGTGCCTCGTCAATAGAATTATCAACTACTTCATTTATTAAGTGATGAAGCCCTCGAGAGCCGACATCCCCAATGTACATTGCTGGTCTTTTGCGAACCGCTTCTAAACCTTTTAATACATTAATGCTTTTGGCGGTATATTCTTGATTTTGTTTTGAGATCTCTTCTGTTTTTTTCTTTGCCATATTCGCTTATAGTAAGTTGGTTTATAAAAATTTAATTCCTTTTAATGCTTTTGCCCTAAAATGGTTGTTTATTTTTTCTATTAATCTTGCTTTTTGAAAATTCAACTCACTTTTCCAAACAGAGTTTTCAACTTTTAAATACAATATTTGTTTTTCAACTTTAACTGCTTTGGCAATCAAACTTAATTCTGGAAAAATTTTTTCGAATTCAAAAACAACATCATAATTTTTTACTGTTTGCCTTAAAGGTTCAAATTCTATTTCTTTTTCGAATACATCCGAAAATTTTTTAAAACTATCAGGCGTACGACGTTTTGCCATGTTCAACTTTAATAATCCTATTTTCTTTAATAAGGTTTAGTTCTTCCATTCTTGTAAAATCGGTTGTTGTAATAAACGTTTGACCTACTTCCGAAAGGTATTCGCTTATTTTTTCCGCTCTGAAAAAATCGAGCTCTCCAAAAACATCATCCATTAAAAAAATAGGGGTCTTGCCTAATTTATCTTTGATATAAAAAAATTGTGCAAACCTTAAAACCACTTGAAAAGTTTTGTGCTGCCCTTGCGAGCCAAATCTTTTTAGCTCTAACTCATTTATATGAAAAATAAAATCATCTCTGTGTGGACCGACCAAATTAGTACACTTTCTTTTTTCCTCTTCTCTTGCCGAGGCAATTGCATCGTTAAATTTTTGTTTTGTATTTTCTTCATCCATATCACATAACGTATTATAAACTATTCTTGGGACTTCAAGTTTGTCTATAACTTTATCATATGTTTGATCCATATATACATTAAACTCGTTCACAAAATTAACTCTCTGTTTGATTATCTCCGACCCATTTTCTATCAATGTTTCTGTCCAAGCATCTAATTGTGAATAAAGGTTCTTATCATTCGTCTCTTTAAGCAGCGAAAGCAGAGAAGCTCTTTGCCTTAATGTTTTATTATATTCTAATAAAATTTCCAAATAACTGTGGCTTGCTTGTGATAAAACTGAATCAACAAATCTTCTTCTTTCGGAAGGAGCGCCTAATGTTATAGCGTGATCGGATTGAATTAATATCACAATCGGAAATTTTCCATATATATCTGCTGACCTAAAAACTTGTTTATCATCTAGGAAAAAGTTTTTCTTATTTAAGATGTTATCGAAGAAAATGCGTGTTTTGTTGTTTGAGATATCAGAAAAGCTTCCGGCAACTTCAAAAAATTGTTCGCCAAAAGTAACAACATCTTTCTCGCTAGCGAGATTTAGATTTTTTGTTGTACACAAATAATAAATTGCCTCTAAAATTGATGTTTTACCTTGACCGTTTCCGCCTATGATGAGATTTAACTTATCGGAAAAACTCAACGAAGTGCTTCTGTGCAGCCTGAAGTTCGACAACTCAACTTGTTTAAGAACCATTTTGCTTAATTATTCAATCGTACCGGCATTAAGAGCATCATTAAATCTTGATTTTCCTTCTTTTCAACCGGTTCTATTATTACAGCTTTTGTTGGTGAATGCAGTTTAAAAATTATTTCTTCACAATCACTCATGTGGTTTAATATATCATTTACATAGGTTGAGTTAAATCCGATTTCCAGCTTTTCTCCATTATATTCACATTCAACTTTTTCTTCGCCAGATGCACCAATATCCAAGTCTTCCGCTGAAATTTCAACCATTGTTTTATCTAAAGAAAATTTAACCCTTCTTGTACTTGTTGTTGAGAAAAGCATCATTCTTTTTATTGAATCATGAATTTCTTTTGTTTTTACTTTTAATAAAAATTCGTTCTCAAGAGGTATCACGCTTGTATAATCCGGATACTTTTGAGCAATTAGTCTAGTAATTAATTCTATATCACTTAATTTAAAAGAAACATACGTTTTTGTGAGAAGCATCTTAACTTCTTTTTCGTCTAACAATTTTGATAAAACCGAGATTGCTCTTTCTGGAACTACATATTGTTGTACAAAAGAAAATTTACCATCCTTTTTTAAAAGATTTGCAAGTCTATGCCCATCGGTTGTTACAAAACGCAAACCCTCTTCGGAAAAATCAAATAATGTTCCCATCATAGCCGGCCGCATTTCTTCTTTACTCATTGCAAATGCAATTTTGTCAAATGCATTTTTTAATTCCAATCCATTAATCGATGCTTCAAAAATATCTTTTGTGTCTTTATCAGCAACTACTGATGGAATATCGGGATATTCCTCGGGATCGAGATAACTAATAACATACTTGCCGGTATCTGTAATTAAGTTTACTTTTTTATTTGAAGTTAACTTGAAGTAAATGGATGTATCTTTCAACGATCTAACAATATCATTTAAAAGTCTTGCCGGCACTACAAGTTTAACATTTTCGTCGGTTATAATATTAATTGATGCTTTGAGCGAAATTTCTAAATCAGTTGCATAAACCGTTAATAGCCCATCTTTTACCTCAAGAAGAAAGTTTTCTAAGATTGGCATCGGGGTTCTTGTGGGTACTGCTGGAATTATTTTACTAAGCAGTTTTTCAAGTTCTTTACTGTTTACTTTAAATTCCATATTTATTCTCCAAGTTAGAGCAAAAATATCAAAATTAGCAGAGACATTCAATTTAATATATTAGTTAAACCATC
>VGVY01000096.1 GCA_016873835.1 Ignavibacteria bacterium | reverse complement strand
AAAGGAAAAGGAACAAAGGAAATACACCCCGTCAATTATCTTTCTTTCTGAATAAATAAATTACTAATGTCAATACTAATGGAGTTATTGTATATAAAAGAAATTCAGATATATCGTATCGACTAATATTTCCTAAAGGAAAAAAACTTTTGTAATTAGACAATTCATAATACCTTTTTTGAATTTCAAAACCACTATACATCCACAGTAAAAAATGTATAAAAAACCATAAAATGTAAATTGCTTTTACTTTGTTGGAAAGTGAATTGAAAAATCTTTTCATAATAACGCCAGTTACTTTTTCTTAACTAAAAAACCTAATGCTATCATTCCAGCAGAAATTGCACCTACAAGGTCATAAGGTTTATTAATCCTAAATGACGAATCTTGTCCTCGCCACTTCCCAAAAAAATCAATATAAGGTTCTGAAGAATACTCAAATTGAAAAAGCGAGAAAAATAATCCTATTGACCCGACAATGATTAAAATTTTCCAAATATTTTTCATTTCAAGCTCACTTATCATTTATTTGAAATTATATCTTTTCAAATAGTTAATCTCAATAAAAGAATAGGAATAAACGAAAGATACCCCGACAATAAAGAGAACTGAGGATAAAAATATTTACATTTTGTCTATTCTTTTTTCTTGTCTAAAAACATATTTACTTGGTCTTGGTTTAATTCATACCAAGCTCCAGTTGCGGCATCAATTACAATTGGGAAAAGACCCCCAAGAATATCGAGAATTATCCAACCTCCACCTACAGAATTATTTAAGATATAATTTTTCGTCTCATGACCATCAAGTCTATATTCAATATTGTAAGTTTTATTTGACTTTAATTCTATTTGTACTGGTGTTTTTCCCATTTTAACTCCATCAATATAAACATCAGCACTTGTTGGTTCACTTGTAAAATTAACAGTATCTGTTGTTCCTTTAAATAATGTTGCACAACTTGTAAATAAAAACACAATTAGTAATATTGTAAACAGCTTTTTCATAATTAACCTCCAATTAAAAATTTTATCCAATATTTTTTCTCAAATAGTCATTCACAGAAAAGGAAAGCGAACAAACGAAAGACACCCCGTCTATGTAGAATCATAACCTTCAGCAATAGGAAATTAATTACTCATTATTTAAACTTCAATAAAAATATTTTTAAATCAGTTATTAAGTACGTTTATAGCACTTCTTAAATCCTCAGCTCTTAAATGAGAGTAAATTTCAGTAACAGAAATATTGCTATGACCGAGCAATTTTGATACTTCATAAATAGAAACACCTCTTTGCACTAACCAACTTGCAAAAGTATGTCTTAATGAATGGAAGTTTAGTTTGGGATTGATATTAGCTTTTAAGACATAGGATTTGAATTTGTGTGTAATAAAGTCTGGTTTAATTACATTCCCATTCAAAGTAAAAACTAATCTTTGATTTTTATTCAGCTCTCTTTCTGTAATTATTTGCATTGCATTAATTGAAAGGGGAATGGTTCTTACTTTTTTTGATTTAGTAAGACTATTTCTATTATCAAGAATTAAAAGTCTATCTTTGAAATTAATCTGATTCCATTCCAGCGTAAGTAATTCCATTTGCCTTAATCCAGTTTGAATTGCAAACTGAACTAAATCCTTAATATCCTTTTCTCTAATTACCTTCAGCAATAAGTCAAACTGCAACTCACTAAAAAATAGAGGTTGCTTTTCTGGAAGTTTAGGAAGTTTCAATTTCTTTGCGATATTGTCTGTTAAGTATTTCTTTGATAGTCCATAAGTAAATGCAGAACTGAGATTAGCTTTATCTCTCTTAACTGAAAAAACTGATACTTGTTTTAGTCTTTCCTCAACAAATTTTTGTAGTAAGGATAGTGATAAATCGCCTAATTGAATTTCTCCAAAATACCTTGATGCTACGTTAAATGTTGCTTTTAATGTTTCAGTATGTTTTGGACTGTGAATCGACTCGCTGAATTTTAGATATTCAAAAAAGAAATCATGTAATGAAATTGGAATTGTTTTCAACTTGGTTCTACTATCTAATTCATTTGAAAAATTTGATAGGAATTTAAGAGCTTCATTTTTCAGTTTTGTCTTTGTAGAAATACAAGTGATTTTGCCATTATGCTGTGGGTAAAAAATATAATACCGGCCATTAGAACGTTTTGAGAGATACATAATTATTTCTCCTTTCAGTTCTAAAAAGCAGTGAAAGACAAATCAAATTACAAATCAAAAGAGGATAAGTTCTTATAAAGAAACGAATTGCGCTGGACTCAAAATCCAGTGGGGCTCAAACCTCGTGCCGGTTCGAGTCCGGCCTTCGGTACAAAGGGATTCTGTTGAATCCCTTTTTTATTGATAAATAATAAAAATAAATCCAAGAATTGAAGATCATCAATTATTGTTTTCACTTTTTCTAATTTAAAAAATTCAGTTGTTAACTTATTGTATAATAAATCAATCCCTTTTGATATAGCTTCATCAATAGGGGGGCAGCTATAATCATCAGGACTTTTGCTCAACGGATCAATATATTCTTCAAAACTTTCAATATCAGCAACCCAAATTATTGATCCATCAAATAATGAAATCATACAATAGAAAAAATTACAGAGCGTAATATTTGAAATATAAACCTGAGAGAATTTATTGAACCAAGTATTGTAATATTTATTGTAATTATTAACTTGACCAATTATCAGTGCATCACAATTATTTTGTTTTAGATATTTACCCAAGTCTGTTTCGTACAATGCTTGAACGTCAATATATGCTTTTGATATCAAGATCTCTAATAGATTTGATACCACGAATGAATCCGACGGAATAATTTTGTCTATATCAATTATTGAAATGTTTGGAAGTTGAGTTAATTTGTTATAAAAATAATTTGTTGAATAATAAGTTCCTATATCAGTAGTATCGTCATTTGCCATCGGCAGCAAAGCAATGGATTTAATTGAATAGTATTGAGCTTTGGGACTTTGGTAAAATTGGTTGATAGAATTGCTTAATTGGTTTGGTGAAAAATAACATGATGTGAAGAAAATAGTAAGTAGTAAAAATTTTAAACCATGAGGTATTATCGACAAATATTTATTCACATTGAATCTTAGATATTTTCAAATACAAAATAATTCAGCCTTAGTAGAAATTCAATGCAATACTATTTTTTAAAAAATAATCAGACGTATTCTAATTATTAATTAACAAGTGAAGAGCTGATTCGTAAATTGCTTTCACTCCGGTCTTTATTGCTTTTTCATAGTCGGGTAAAAAATCTGCTGAATGAACTAACGGTGTTTTTTCTCCCTTCGCAATTCTATCCATTGTTTCTTTTCTTTCTGCGCCGATCCAAAGCATAAGACTTGGAACTTTTTCTTTTGTTCTTCCATAGTTAGCAAAATCTTCTGCAGCACTCCATCTAGATGTTTGATTTACAAATTGATTCCCTAAACTTTTCTTTAGCAGAGTAATAATTTTTTCTGTTAATATCGGATCATTATAAACTGATGGTGTATCATCAGTAATTGAAATTTGAGGCAATAAATTTTCTGATAATCCAAAACTTAATCCAATATTTCGAGATTTTAATTCAATTGCCTCAATAATTTTTTTATGAGTTTCATCATCAAATGAACGGATTGTTAATCCAAGTTCTACTTCATTTGGGATGATATTATGCTTAGTGCCTCCTTTGATATAACCAACTGTTACAACTGCTGGTTCGAATGGAGATATTTCTCTGCTCACAATTGTTTGGAATGCAGTTATCAATTGTGCGGAAAGTACTATCGGGTCAATAGTGTTATGAGGCAATGCACCGTGTCCGCCTTTACCCTGAATCTTAATTGTAACACTGCTTGCATTTGCCATTGCATTTCCAGGGAAGTAAGTTATTTGACCAGCTTCAACACCAGATGCAATATGAATTGCTAAAGCATAATCAGGCACTCCATATTTTTTATATAAACCGGCATCAAGCATCATTTTTGCACCGCGCCCAATTTCTTCGGCTGGTTGACCAATCAACATCAAAGTTCCTTTCCAATTATCTTTATGTGCTGCTAACAATTTTGCAACACCAATAAAGACTGACATATGAATATCATGGCCGCAAGCATGCATCACTCCGTCGTTCTTGCTGGAAAATTCTAATCCAGTGCTTTCTTTAATCGGGAGAGCATCGAGATCAGTTCTTATTAGAATTGTTTTACCCGGACCATTTTTCAGAATTCCAACTAAGCCATAACCAGAAAATTTTTCTGTAACATCAAATCCAATTTTTCTTAATTCTGATGCAACTAATTGAGATGTTTTTTCTTCATGTAATGATAATTCTGGGTATTGATGGAAATGTTTGCAAAGTTTTTCAAGTTCTGGATAAATTTCATCAACTGATTGAGAATATATGGTTGTGAAAGAATTTAAAAAAAGAATTGAAAATGCTATTAATAAATTTCTCATCTCTTCTCCAGATTATAAAATTAGTCGATCTGAATTATCAAACCGACTTGAAAAGTTAATTTAATCCTCTTCTTTTCAGTAATGCATCAACTTTTGGTTCTCTTCCTCTGAATTTTATGTAAGATGTCATAGCTTCTTCAATTCCACCTTTCGATAAAATATGTTCACGAAAAGCATCAGCAGTTTTTTTATCAAAAAGATTGCCAGTTCCTTTAAATGCTTCAAAAGCATCTGCATCTAATACAGCAGCCCAAATGTAACTGTAATAGCCGGCAGAATAACCACCGATAATGTGACTAAAATTTGTGGTCTGATAACGCGACTCGATTTGCGGGATCAATCCAATTTTTTTTAATGATTCTTTTTCAAATTCTACAACATCTCTTTCTTGAGAATCTGTCAACATGTGCCAATCCATATCAAGAAATGAAGCAGCAAGATATTCTACAGTTTCAAATCCTTGATTGAACAAACGCGAGTTAACAATTTTTTGAATCAATTCTTCAGGTATTACTTCACCCGTTTGATAATGTCTTGCATACATTTTTAGTACTTCCGGCTCTAAAGCCCAGTTTTCCATTATCTGCGAAGGAAGTTCAACAAAATCTCTCGACATAAATTTTGCACCCGGATATGTATTATTTGAGAATAGAGAATTCAATCCGTGTCCGAGTTCATGAAATAAAGTATTTGTTTCGTCAATACTCATCAATGACGGTTTATCTGTTGTTGGCTTTGAAAAATTTCCTACATTGTAAACGAGGGGTGCAATGTATTTACCTTCTATATTGGATTGACCTCTAAATCCGCTTGACCAAGCGCCGCTTCGTTTTCCATCACGGGGATAGTAATCCGAATAGAATATACCAATATGCTTTCCGTTCGCTTCTTTTACTTCAAAAACATCAACATCAGGATGATAAACTTCAATATCTTTTCTCGGAATAAACTGAATACCATAAAGTTTACTAGCAACTTTAAAAGCACCTTCTCGCACATTTTCCATTTTGAAATATGGTCTAAGCATCTCTTCATCTAATGAATATTTATCTCGTTTTACTTTCTCTGCATAGTACCACCAATCCCAAGGTTCTAATTTGAATCCCCCTTTTTCATTATCAATTATTTTCTGCATGTCATCTACTTCCATTAATGCACGTTGTACTGCCGGCTTCCATAGGTCATGTAAAAATTTATAAACGTTTTCGGGATTCTTTGCCATATTTCTTTCTAGAACAAAATCTGCATGAGTTTTGTAGCCAAGAAGATTTGAACGTTCTACGCGCAAAGCTGTCATTCGAGAGATAATTTTTTTGTTATCAAATTCATTATTGTTATTGCCTCTGTTAATGTAAGCTTTGAAAACTTTTTCTCTCAAATCTCTTTTTGTTGAATATTGCAAGAAGGGAATAAAGCTTGGTTTCTGAAGTGTGAAAGCCCATTTGCCTTCTTGTCCTTTCGATTTTGCAGACTCAGCGGCGGAGTTAATAATATCTTCCGTTAAGCCTTCAAGATCTTCTTTCCTATCTATTAATAATCCAACAGCATTAGTTTCTTTTAGTGCATTCTCACTAAACTTTAAACCCAACATTGACATTTCTTGGTTTATTTTTCTTAGTTTTTCTTTTCCTTGCTCATTAAGATTAGCTCCGTTACGTACCAAATTTATATAATAATTTTTGAGAACTGTCATTTCTTCAGAATTTAATCTAAGCACATCCTTTTGTTCATAAAGTTGTTTAATTCTTTGAAATAATTTTTCATTTAAGCTGATATCGTCTCGATGTTTTGAAAGCATTGGAGTGGTAACACGTGCAATTTTTTGAATTTCATCATTTGTATTTGCTCCGTTCAATCCGCCAAAAACTCTATTGACTCGGTTTAAAAATTCCCCGGCCTTTTCGAGTGCAATAATTGTGTTTTTAAATGTTGGTTTTTCTTGGTTATTAATAATTGCATCTATTTCAGCTTTTTCAAGTTTTATCCCTTCTTCAATTGCTGGAAGGAAATGCTCATTTTTTATTTCATTAAACGGCGGGGTTTCAAATGGTGTTTTCCATTTTTTGAAAAAAGGATTATTCAATTTGTTCTCTCCATTTTGACTCATTATTAACGTAAGAGGAATAAATAAAAATATAATTAGTTTTTTTGTCATGATTTTACCTCTAATTGTGAAAGAATTTATATGTAATAATTGTGTTTATTCTTTCCATGCAGCACAAAAATATAATTTTTAAGCGAAGATTTCTTTTAAAAGAGTAAAATTTTTTTAAGGTTAGAATTATAAGATTCTCTCTCAGTATTTGTACTGAGAGAGAATTGTAAAGAAAAATTATTTTACATCGTATGATAAATCTTTTCTTGGTTTGCCGTTAAAGTGAGAAAATTTTTCCACACATGCCATGAATTTTACATATAAGTCACTGGCATTTTTCATTAAAACCTCTGTGTTTTTTTTGTTTCTTGTATAATAATCAACTTCATCCTTAGCATAGTTTGTGAAAATAATTCTTGATGATGGATTCCCAACCATTACTTGCCAGACATTGAATGGTTCTTCAAATTTATTTTTTTCACATAATTTTTTGTATTCACCTAACAATGCCCAAGCTTCCATTTCTTTCCCGGGAATAATGTCGAAAAAATCGAAATGGAGAAAACCAGCATCCATAGGATTTAAATATGAGTTTGCGGGGTGGTAAGAATGTTCACTTTGTTGAAGTACCATATTGCCGGATGATTTTGCTGTACCAGCAAAATTGGTCATCAATTGTCCTAATCCTTCTTTATTGTATTTTTCCATTGCACCGTACCAACTGGCATAAAGGCTATCCAGTCCAGCCAAACTTGTTATTGGCATGACGAAATAATAAACTGATTCATCTGTTGAATAAGCTCGCCAAGTTGACTTAAAATTACGTTTCTTTAAGAAACTGTTCATATCTTGCTGAGCTTTTTCATACTCAGCAACTTTGGAAGGATTAACAATATCTTCCATCACGAACAATTTGGCCAATTGATTTTGTGAATAAGAACTTGAACTATAAATGAACAAAAGAGAAATGACAATCAAAAAATTTATTTTTGTTTTCATGATAAACCTTTCTAAAATATTATTATAATAAGACTTCCAATCCAATTTGATAAGCTCTGTTTAAGTTTGCAAGTTTTTCTTTGAGCTCATTCAAAAAAATCGCCTTCTTGAGAGAAGGGTAATATTTCTGTAATTTTACCACGTTTTTAAACAATAAGTGATGATTAATGAATAATGACAAAAATTTAGGGAAGTCCAAAAATTTCATATATGAAATAATAGATGATGATCTGAAAACAAATAAATGGCAAGGCAGAGTTCACACAAGATTTCCACCCGAACCGAATGGTTATCTTCACATAGGACATGCAAAATCTATCTGTTTGAATTATGGAATTGCAAGAGATTACAATGGAAAATTCAATTTACGATTTGATGATACTAATCCAGAGAAAGAAGAAACCGAATATGTTGAATCAATTATTGAAGATGTTAAATGGCTTGGAGCTGATTTTGAAGACAGAATATTATATGCATCAGATTATTTTCAACAGATGTATGATTGGGCAATCGAATTAATTAAGAAAGGGAAAGCTTATGTTTGCGATTTATCCTCAGATGAAATTAGAGAAACACGGGGAACCTTAACTGAACACGGTAAAGAATCTCCATACAGACATAGAACCGTAGATGAAAATCTTGATTTATTTGAAAGAATGAAAAAAGGCGAATTTCCAAACGGATCAAAAACTTTGCGTGCAAAAATTGATATGGCTTCTCCAAATTTCAATATGCGAGATCCAATAATGTATAGAATTGTTCATGCAGAACATCATCGTCAAGGAAATAAATGGTGTATCTATCCATCGTATGATTGGGCACATGGCAATGAAGATTCAATTGAAAAAATTACACATTCAATCT
>VGVY01000095.1 GCA_016873835.1 Ignavibacteria bacterium | reverse complement strand
AGGACACAAATAATTTTTTTAGCAAAAGATGTCCATAATAATAATACTCAATGTGTTACTCCCGTTCAGCTATGCCATTGGCCTGATTTTTTATTTAGCTGATTTCTATTTTCAAAAGAAATGGCTGTATGATTCAAAAAGATTACTTGTATTAATTACAATTTTGATCCACTCATTTTATATTGTATTAAGAACAATTAACTATGATCATCCGCCAATAACAAATAAATTTGAAATTTTTTCGCTATTAGCACTTTCATTATGCTTTATTTATTTTGTTTTAGAATTAATAACAGATATCCGAGCTACTGGCTGGCTTATTCTAGCATTTGCATTTTTGTTTCAATTCATTTCCTCAATGCTTATTGAGGAGGTATATGTTGTTCCAGATGTGCTTAGGGATCGAATGCTGGGACTTCATGTTATTAATGCGATTTTAGGATATTCGGGCTTTACTCTCTCTGCAGTTTATGGAATTCTTTATCTACTTCTATATAAAAATTTGAAAACAAAAAAATTCGGATTGCTTTTTAATAGACTCCCCAGTTTAGACATACTTGAAAAGTTAAGTTTATATTCTGCTGTTATCGGTTTCGTTTTATTAACTATTTCAATTGCAATGGGATTTATTTGGCTGCCGGATGCATTCCCAAATTTTAGTTATGCTGATCCAAAATTGATTGGGACTATTTTAGTATGGCTTGTCTATGGATATGGATTTATTAAAAGATTTGTTTCCAATTGGTTTGGAAAAAAAATTATTAGTTATTCACTGATTGGATTTGTTATTGCCATAGCATCATTAATAATTACAAACACATTGGCAAAAACATTTCATTCGTTTTATTGAAAAGTAAAAAATGAATTTCGTCTGTATTTCTATAAATCACAAAACTTCTTCGGTTGGAGTTCTGGAATCACTTCATTTATCTGCCGATGAAACTGAAAAATTTATTTCGGTTTTAAAAGGAATCTATTTATCAGAAGGCGTAATAGTTTCGACGTGTAATAGAACTGAAATTTATGGATTTCCTACAGAGAATAAAATTGATATAACTCCAATTATCGATCAGCTTCTCGAATTCAAAAAAGTTGATGGAATTAGTAAAAATAACTTTTCTGTATACTTTTCATGTGGTGCAATTAAACATTTATTTTCTGTTGCATCTGGAATTGAATCAATGGTCGTTGGCGATAGCCAAATATTAGGGCAAATAAAAAGTTCGTTTGAATTTGCTTTGAGCCATGAATTTGCCGGAACGATAACTCAAAAAATTTTTGAAGCTGCATTAAAAATTGGCAAAAAAACAATAAAAGAAACTACGATATGTGAAGGAGCTGTAACCGTAAGTTATGCAGCTGTTCAAGTTGTAGAAAAAATATTTGCTAACTTAAATAAAAAATCTGCGTTAGTTATTGGCGCTGGGGAAACTGGTGAGCTTGCGGCAATCCACTTAAGAGATAAATTAATTGGGAAACTTTTTGTTGCTAATAGAACTTTCAGCCGAGCTGAAGAACTATCAAAAAAAGTTAATAGTCAGGTTGTTCCATTCGATAAATTGAGTGAGTTTCTTCATCAGTTTGATATTATTATAAGCGCAACAAGTTCTGAATCTCAAATTATTAGTTTTGAGGAAATTAACACTGCGATAAATAAAAGAAAAGGAACACCTATTGTAATAATGGATATTGCTGTACCGCGAGATATTGATCCAAAAGTGGGTGAACTAGAAAACGTTTTTTATCATGATATGGATTCTCTTAACATTATTGTCCAGCAGAATATGCAGAAACGAATTGAACAAATACCGTTTGTTCTGAAAATTATTATGAATGAAATGGTCAGCTTTTTTGGATGGTACAACACACTTGACGTTGTTCCAACAATTAAATCGCTTAGAAATTTCTTTGATGAAATAAGAAACGACGAACTTGATAAGCTAAAACATAAAGTTAGCATTGAAGATTTTGAAAAAATCGAAGATATGTCCAAAAGATTGATTGGCAGAATTCTCCACAACCCAACTGTGAAACTCAGAGAGTATGCTGAATCGGGAACTAAAGCAAAAGAAGTAATTACCAACACAATCCTTCTTAACGAACTCTTCAATTTAGAAAACAAAACCAACGGCAAAGCAAATAATGATGAGAATAATCTAAAGGAAAAATTTGAATAAAAACGTTTTAATTATTGGCACTCGCGGCAGCGACCTTGCATTATGGCAAGCGACTGTTGTAAAAAAAGAATTAGAGAGAAAAAGCAAAAATCTTAATGTAGAAATCAAAATAATTTCTACTAAAGGTGATAAAATTCTTGATACCTCATTATCAAAAATTGGTGATAAAGGACTTTTCACAAAAGAACTAGAAAATGAATTACTAAATGGTTCAATTGATATAGCAGTACACAGCTTGAAAGATTTACCCACAAAACTTCCCGATGGTTTAATGCTTGGTGCGGTTACAAAGCGCTATGCCGCACAAGATGTTTTAATTGGGAGAAAGAAGAAAATCAAGATAATGGATCTTCCTGAAAATGCTGTTGTTGCAACCGGTTCTTTACGAAGAAGTTCACAGCTTCTTCATGTTCGACCCGACATAACTACCGAAGAGCTTCGTGGAAATGTTCCAACGAGAATAAATAAATTTTTACAATCAGGTTGGGATGCAATAATTCTTGCTAGGGCTGGAGTTGAAAGATTGAAGTTGAATAAATATGTCTCTTCGGTGATTCCTATTAGTCAAATGCTCCCGGCTGTAGGGCAAGGTGCTTTGGGCATAGAAATTAAGAGGGGGAATAAAACCGTATTAACCGCAATCAAAAAAATTCATCATGAACCAACTTCAATTGCAGTAAGGGCTGAACGGGCTTTATTAAAGAAACTTGAGGGAGGATGTCAGGTACCAATCGGTGCGTATGCCTCTATTACAAAAAGCGGATTATCTTTAGATGCAGTTGTTGGCTCAATTGACGGAAGCATTACTTTTAGAAAAAAATTACTTGGTTCAATAAAAGAGCCAGAAAAACTTGGTGAAAAATTGGCAAGGCAGTTATTGGAAGCTGGGGCGTCACAAATTCTCTCTGATATTTTTAAACAAAGTAGATCGTAGTGAATTTATTAATAAATAAATCAATTCTTGTTACAAAAGACCGCAATAGTTCTATCAATTCCGTTAAAAAACTGATAGACCTTAATGCAAAATTAATTTTTCTGCCGACTATTAAAATTGTTCCATTAAAACCAAATCCAGAATTAAAAGAAATTTTAAGTGCTCAGAAAGTATTTGATTTTCTAATTTTCACATCAGCTTCTGCTGTTCAGATTTTTATGGATCATGTATCTCAATTCAATTATGAAATTCAAAAATGTAAAATCGTTGTTGTTGGTGAAAAAACAGAAGAAGTGTGTAAAAAATTTGGGCTGAATGTCAGCTTAATGCCAGAAACTTATAGTGCTGATGGATTAATTGATTTACTTTCTAGCATTGAATTGTCAAATAAAAGAATATTAATCCCCGGCTCAAAAATATCAAGTAAAATTTTATCAGAGGAATTAATTAAACTTGGCGCGCTTGTTTACACCATTCCAATCTACGATGTTGTTGAAAATGACATGAATATTTGCTACGATGAATTTAGCTTTGTAAAAAATAATCGGCCTAATATTTTCATTTTTACTAGTCCATCTTCGTTTAAAAATTATTTATCAATTTTCCAATTGGATAATCCTACTCAATATTTTTCTGATAGCATTATTTGTGCTATGGGAAAAACAACAGAGATCGAAATAAATTCTAAGGGAGTAAAAGTTGACATAGTACCAACAATTTCAACTTTAGAAAATATTTCAAATGAAATCGTCCATTATTATGAGAATATTATTACAAATTCTAACTGGAGATCTAATGACTGAACTTAGAAACGACCTTTTTTTGAGGGCATGCAAAAAACTTCCCGTTGAACGAACCCCGGTTTGGATTATGCGTCAAGCTGGTAGATATTTGCCAGAGTATATGGCAGTTAGAAATAGATCAGATTTTCTAACAATGTGCAAGACACCAGAACTTGCTGCAGAACTAACTATTCAGCCAATCGATATTATTGGTGTAGATGCAGCAATTCTTTTTTCGGACATACTAGTAATTCCTGAAGCAATGGGAATGAAATTAGAAATGATAGAAAGTAAAGGTCCAAAACTTTTTGACCCAATTCGGAATGCTGATGATGTTAATAAGTTTAATCCCGTAGATCCTTATAAAAATTTAAAATATGTTCTCGATGCAGTCAGTATGACAAAAAAAGAATTAGCCGGAAGGGTTCCATTAATTGGTTTTTCCGGTTCGCCGTGGACGTTATTAACTTATATGGTTGAGGGCGGCGGATCTAAAAATTTCTCAGAGATTAAAAAATTTATCTACAACCAACCAAAAGCTGCACATGATATGTTGAACAAATTAGCTGATTCTATCGCAGATTATTTGTCAGCTAAAATTGAAGCCGGTGTAAACGCAGTTCAAATTTTCGACACATGGGGTGGAATTTTATCTCCTCATAACTTTTTAGAATTTTCTTTAGAATATATCATAAAAATAATTTCCAAAATTAAACGTAACGATGAGCCCGTGATTATTTTCGCAAAAGGAGTTCATCACAACCTCAACGAGCTTGCAAACTCTGGCGCCGATGTAATTGGAATTGATTGGACAATGAATATTGGCGAAGTAAAAAATAATATAGGAAACAAGGTCGCTCTTCAAGGAAATTTAGATCCAACAATACTATATGCAAATAAAGAAAAGATAAAATTCGAGACGATTAAAATATTAGAGTCATTTGGAAATGGAAGCGGACATGTTTTTAATCTTGGGCACGGGATTCTTCCTGATGTTTCGCCGGAATATGCAAAGTTTTTAGTAAACACCGTTAAAGAAGAAAGTAAAAGATTTCACTGAGATAAATTATGTTTAATATTGATTTAGAATTAATAAAAAAATACGATAAACCCGGACCGCGATATACAAGTTATCCTACTGCGCCTCATTTTCACGATGGATTTAATTCAAAAAAATTTCTCGATGAAATTATTAGAACCAATCAGGATGTCAATCCTCCCGACCTTTCTTTATACTTTCACATTCCATTTTGCGATACACTTTGTTATTTCTGCGGCTGCAATATGATTATCTCCCGCAATCGAAATAGAATAAATGAATACGTTCAATACATCAAAAAAGAAATCTCGCTATTAAAAAAATATTTAAGCAATGATAGAAAAGTAGTTCAACTTCACTGGGGAGGCGGAACACCAACTCACTTAAATCCTGATGAAATTTCTGATTTAATTTCATTTATCAATTCTAACTTTGAATTTAAATCCAATCCAGAAAATGGCTGTGAAATTGATCCCCGCGGTTTAACGAAAGAACATCTTGAAGCACTTCGCGGCGGAGGGTTTAATAGAATTAGTATGGGTGTTCAAGATTTTGATGAGCAAGTACAAAACTCTGTTAACAGAATTCAACCTGAAGATATGACAAGACAAGTTATAGAATGGATAAGAGAACTCGGATTTCTCAGTTTTAACCTTGACCTTATTTATGGTTTGCCTTTTCAATCGGTTGATTCATTCTCAAAAACAGTTGATGCAATAATCGATATTTCTCCTGATAGAATTGCAGTTTTTAATTATGCTCATGTTCCTTGGATGAAAAAGCACATGCAACTGATTAATGCTGCCGACTTACCAAGCCCTGAAGAGAAATTATCAATCCTAAAAATGACAATTGAAAAATTGACTGGAGCCGGATATGTATTCATTGGCATGGATCACTTTGCAAAACCTGAAGATGACCTCGCTGTTGCGCTATCGCAAAAAAAACTTTACAGAAATTTTCAAGGTTACAGTACTCATGCTGGAACTAATTTGTATGCGCTCGGAATAACAAGTATAAGTCAAATTGGGAATGTATATGCTCAAAATCATAGAAATGAAAAAGAATATTCTTCCGCCCTTGATAATTCACTTTTCCCAATCGAACGAGGTTTTGAAATGAATGAAGATGATATCTTGCGTCGATTTGTGATAACCAAAATTATGTGTGATTTTGAATTGGATTTTTCTGTAGTAGAAAAGAAGTTCAACATTACATTTAGAGATTATTTTAAATACGGAATCGAGCAGTTGAAAGATTTTATTGATGATGAACTGGTGAAGATAGATAACGATAAAATGACTATTACAGAAATGGGGCGATTGTTAATAAGAAATATAGCAATGAATTTCGATGGCTACATTGAACGAAAAGAAGATAAAGCAAAATATTCCAGGACGATTTAACAAAAATGTTAAAAAATAAATTTGCAGTTGTATTACTAAATCTAGGCGGACCGGATTCATTAAATGCGATTCAGCCATTCTTGTATAATTTATTCAGCGACCCGGATATATTTAAAATACCATTCGGACAAGAATACTTTGCTAAAATTATTTCTAAAAGCAGAGCCCCTAAAGTTGCTGAAGAATATAAACTGATTGGCGGAAATTCTCCAATTAATAAATGGACAGAAGTACAGCGTGTTTTGCTCGAAGATGAATTAAGTAAAACTTCAGCTTCAATTAATGTATTTACTGCGATGCGTTATTGGAAACCGTCCATTAAAGAAACAGCAGCAATAATAGAAAAAAAGAATTACGACAAAATAATTTTACTTCCTCTTTATCCTCATTACTCAATAACAACAACTGGATCTTCATTTAATGAGTGGAATAGACATTATAAAGATGATGAATTAAAACTGATTTACATTAAAAATTATTTTACTCATCGAAAATATATTGATGCTTTAAATAAAAGAATTGATGAAACACTTTTAAGATTTCCAGAAGATGTTCGAAATAATGTTCAATTAGTATTCAGTGCTCATGGAACACCGATTAGCTTAGTCAAAAAAGGTGATCCATACAGCGACCAGATCTCCGAGACTGTAAGAGAAGTATTGATAGAAAGAAATTATAGTCATCAACATTATTTATGCTATCAAAGCAAAGTAGGGCCGATGAAATGGCTTGAGCCTTCAACAGAATCAATGATTAAAGAACTTTCAGTGAAAGGACACAAACATTTACTAATTATTCCAATCAGCTTTGTCTCGGATCATGTTGAAACTTTATTCGAGCTAGACATAGAATACAGACATATTGCCGAAGAAGTAGGAATTGAAAATTATTTTGTAATGACTGGATTGAATGACTCGCCAATTTTTATAGAAGCACTAAAAGAATTAGTATTGGAACATTTGTGAAAAAGAAAGTCACAATTTTAGGAGCTGGGATTTCTGGATTGGCTACTGCTTATTGGCTGCAGAAAGATGGTTATGATGTTTATGTTATTGAGCAGAAAGGTGAAGCTGGCGGTACAATGGAAACTTTTTTCCAAGAAAAATTTTTAATTGACTATGGACCGAACTCCGGATTAGAAACAACTCCTCTTATTCGCAAGCTTGCTGATGAAATTGGAATTGCAGATGAAATGATTTATGCTAACGAGTCTTCTAATAAAAGATATATTTTAAAACATGATGAATTACATCCACTTCCAACTTCGCCCCGTGCTTTTTTAAAAACGAAACTTTTTTCTACAAAAGCTAAGTTCCGTGTAATAGCGGAGCCATTTATTGGAAAATCAAATGACGGTTATTATCAAAGCATTGCTCAATTCGTAAAAAGAAGATTAGGACAAGAATTTTTAGATTATGCTATTGATCCATTTGTAAGTGGTGTTTTCGCCGGTGATCCAGAAAAGCTAAGTGTTAAATCTGCATTCCCAAAATTATATAGATTAGAAGAAATATATGGCGGACTTGTCAAAGGAATGATTAAAGGAGCTCGTGAAAGAAAAAAGAGAGCCGAACAATCCAAACAAAATGCAAAAATGTTTTCCTTTAAGAGTGGCATGCAGTCTTTCCCAAAAGCAATTGAACAAAAAATGAATAACAAAATTTATTTTAACTGTTCCGTTACAAATGTTAAAAGAAATGATTTTGGATGGATTATAGAATATCAAAAAGACAACAACACATTCGATATGAATTCTGATATTGTTATATCAACACTTCCGGTTGATTCCGCGGCAACAGTATTCTACAACTTAGATAAAGAATTTCAAAAACATTCTAGCGAAATATATTATCCTCCCGTTATGGTTTTGTACTTAGGTTTCAAAAAGAAAGACATCGGTCAAACATTAGATGGATTTGGATTTTTAATTCCATCTAAAGAAAAAAGAAGTTTTCTCGGTGCAATTTGGAATTCAGTAATTTTTCCAAACCGTTGCGATGAAAACATGGCTGCTTTTACTTTGTTTATTGGCGGAGCGCGAACTCCAAATCTTTTTGAAATTGAAAAAGAAAAATTGTTCAATCAAGTGATTCATGAATTTAAGTCCATTATGAAAATAA
>VGVY01000094.1 GCA_016873835.1 Ignavibacteria bacterium | reverse complement strand
TACTGCCATTATCAATTTCTCTACTACTTTCAGTTCTATTAATAATTTTAATAGCAATTTCAGTTACTTACTTCGTTAAGTATGATTCAGTTAAGCAAATTGATGGTTTAACTGCATGGTCAATTCCTCGAGCAAAAGAATTATTTAAAGGAAGACCAATAAATGACAAAGCTGGGCAAAAAGTGAAAGTACACTGGAAAATAAAAGAAGGTGAAGATAACACTGCTAATTTTTCAATTAATGATATGAAAAAAATGTCTGCAGAAATTGGTGATTTAGTCTACATTTCTGATGCAAGAAAATATTTAGGAGGACTCAAGTCCGTTCATTGTGAATATGGTGAACCCCACAATGAAGATGGAATTATTTATATCAACAATGAACAAAAATTAACTGGATTATTTGTAAAAGAAAGATTGCTAATTGCTAATAAAGAGATGTAATTCATGGGGAACTTATTACAAATAAATTAATTTGCTAATTATATTTACTCCAATTAAATTTCTCCCCAGCAATTAATAATATAGCGAATAAAACTTCATGCCATCATTCAGCCATTCATGGTTACCTTTCATTTATTTATACTTATTTGGAGGAATTTTTTTCTTCACTGGTATGTATATAATACACAAGAGCAAAAGTCTTGACTTAAGACTAAAGAAAAATCGTTGGTGGAGAAAAGTTCTCTATTTCGGCTTCTTTTATTTTATGATAATTCACGCCATTCTAATAATCGCTGCAATTTATTGGTGAAATAATTTATGGAATCATTACATGGTTTAGGTAGCACTACTGACTGGGTAGTAATGTTTGTTTACTTCTTTGGTATTATGCTATTTGGAAGCTACTTTGCAAAATATAATCGTACAACAACTGATTTCTTTTTTGGTGGAAGGCGATTTGCCTGGTGGCTTATTACTGTCTCAATTGTTGCAACTGGAGTTGGAAGTCATAGTTTTGTTAAATATTCTGCTAAGGGATTTGAACACGGAATTTCTTCAACAATGACTTATATGAATGATTGGTTCTTTGTCCCATTCTTTTTATTCGGATGGCTTCCAATTGTTGTATACACAAAGATTCGATCAATTCCGGAATATTTTGAAAAGAGATTCAGTCCT
Source organism: Ignavibacteria bacterium (assembly GCA_016873835.1). GTDB lineage: Bacteria > Bacteroidota > Ignavibacteria > Ignavibacteriales > Melioribacteraceae > DSXH01. Next base: position 7,852 of record VGVY01000094.1, on the reverse strand, counting down.
TCTGTAAGAAGGATCGCCACAATTTTTCAGTTGCTTTACCTTATTGGTTATTTAGGCATTGGATTACTAACACTCGGAAAAGTTTTTACCCCATTATTACCAGCTGAAATAAATTTATTAGGATTTTCAATTCCAGTTTCATTGATGGGAGTAATTATAACTATTGCTATTGTAACCGGCACATATACAACGTTTGGCGGCCAAACAGCAGTTATATTTACAGATCTTCTGCAAGGTCTAATTTTACTTTTTGCCGGTTTCTTGATTTTTCTTATGGGTGTAAATTATGTTGGAGGTTTTGATGCATTTTGGCATCTACTGCCAGTAGAATGGAGATTACCATTAGCAGATTTTAACAAACCTCCAGATTTTAACTTTGTTGGTATTTTTTGGCAAGATGGAGTTGCCGGCTCTGTTGGATTTTTATTTATGAATATGGGATTGATAATGCGGTTTATGTCTGCAAAAAGTGTTGATGAAGGACGTAAAGCTGCAGTATTCAATGTATTGTTTATGTTGCCACTTTCTGCAATTGTTGTAGGAAATGCCGGTTGGATTGGCAAAGCAATTACAAGTTTGGCTTCACCAGAACTTAGTCCTAATGTGAATCCGGACGAAGTATTTATAGCTGTTACACACATTATTGCATCACAAGGAATATTTGGATTCGTAATTGCAGCTTTAACTGCAACACTATTATCAACTGTCGATTCTCTGATAAATGCAATTGCAGCAGTCTATATGAATGATGTACATCATCCGATAAAAAAATATTTTAAGAAAAAAATTGGAACAGCAGCCGAAGAAGCTAAAAAAGAATTAGGGGCAGCTAGAATTGCATCAATTGTTATTACTGCATTAGGCGTAATAGCAACTATTCCATTTAGTAAATACCCAACTGTATATGAAGCTCACGGATATTTTCACTCTACTTTAACGCCTCCTTTGGTAACTGCAATTTTCTTAGGAATTTTTTGGCGTAAATTTACACCAGCCGGAGTACTAGCAACTTTTCTGGGCGGATCTTCATTAATGATTCTCGGGGCAAGGTATCCTGGGGAATTAATTACTCCATTTGCTCACGGAACACCAATGGACCCAATTCATCCTTACACATACATAAGCGCTTTATATAATACGGTTGTTTGTGTAGGTGTTGCAGTTATAATTACATTTACATTCAGCTGGCAAAAAAGGATTGTCAACCAGCTTAGAAAACTTAATTCGCATAGTTACCTCATGAAATTTTTCATTGTATTTATTATCGCCTCTCTATTTTTAGTATGGTCTAATTTAGGTGGATTATATATTCTTCTTTTACTTACTTGCGTTATGACAATATTAGTTTCTTTCGCAGCTCAATATTATATCCATTTTGATCCGGTTATACATACTGATGGACTTACAGCATGGTCAATCCATAGAGCAAAGGAAATTTTTAAAGGCGGAAAAATTAATGAACGAGAAGGTGAAATTGCTAAAGTGCACTGGAAACTTAGAAATGATGATAAGGATTTTGTAAACTTGTCAAAAGTAGACATGAAATTGATGGAAGCTGAGGTTGAAGATTTAGTTTATGTATCCGATAAACGAAAATATTTAGGAGGCTTGAAATCATTTCATTCGAAAATTGGAGAACCTCATGAAGAAACGGGAATTATATATATTAGTGGTGAACATAAACTAATTGGTCAATTTCAAGAAGGTAAAATTCTTACTGCCGAAAAAGAAATGTAAACTAAAAAATCAGCATCAGAAAATTGAAAAATAGAAAACAAAAAATCCCGTTGTGCGGGATTTTTTTATTTATAGCCGAATTTTTCTTTCAATTTTTTTTCAACAATTGGTGGTACAAATTCGCTAACATTACCATGAAACTGAGCGAGGTTTCTAATAATAGTTGAATTTAAATATGTGTAACGAGCATGCGGCATTAACAAAATTGTAGCTATTTCACTATCAAGTTTTCTATTCATCAGCGCCATTTGAAATTCATATTCAAAATCACTTACCGCCCTTAAACCTCTTATTATTCCAACAGCGCCAACTTGTTTTGCATGCTCAACCACAAGTCCATCAAAGGAATCAACTAAAACATTTTGAAAGTCTTTAAGTACTTCTTTTAACATTTCAAGTCTTTCTTCAACAGAAAAAAGTGCAGTCTTAGTAGGATTCTTTGCTACAGTTACAATAATTTGATCAAATAGGTCACTTGCTCTCTGCACAATATCTATATGTCCATTTGTAACTGGATCAAACGTTCCGGGGTAAATTACTTTTTTCATAATAGTTGTCTTTCAAATAAAAATAATTACTCGTTTGTATTTAATTTACTAATAAATTTCTAAGCATCAAATTTATATATAAGGCTGTCACCAAGCCTTTTGAATGGGTCGCATTTAAATGCTGCTGTATCAACATCTTTTGTTTGAGCTGACCTTTCGATTATCAATATTCCTCCTTCCACTAAAAAATCTTTTGTCAAAATATTTTCTACAACTTCATGAATATCATTTTTAAAAAAAGGAGGGTCTGCCAAAATTAAATCGTAGGTTGAATGCTTTTTCTTCTTAACAAATCTTAATGCATCCATTTTAAATACTTCACATTCAGCTTGAGCTTTAAGAGAATAAATATTTTCTTTAAGAATTTGAGAAACTTTATAATCCTTTTCGATAAAATGTACTGATTCAGCACCTCTGCTTAATGCTTCCAGTCCGAGCGATCCAGAACCAGCGTAAAGATCACATACTTTTATACCTTCAAATTCGAATGAATGATACAAATAATTAAAAATTGATTCTTTGGTTTTATCTGTTGTGGGTCTTACTAAATTAGATTTAGGGAATTTAATAAACCTCCCTTTATACTTTCCGGCAATTATTCTCATTATACTATTCTTATTGCGATTCCAGTTGCAGCGGTAAATGAATTGTACTGTGATAAAAATAGGGGATTATTTTTTATTTGTTCATCAATTTTTAGGCGCTCAAACGGATTGATTTTAATGATAGGCAATTTTAATACAGCGGAAATCGATTTTTCAAATTCACTTGTTACATTTAATCCATTTAATATTACACTTCCAATATTTTTTCGATTAACACCAAACACACTTAATTCTGTAATAACTTTACTTAATTCTTCGCTGAACTCATTACTTCTTTCATCAATAATTTTAAAATAAAAGGGATTATGCCCCTCTAAAGCTGAAATGGATGATTGAACTTGATCTATATATAAACTAAGAATTATAGAATCATTTGACGTTCTTTTATCAAGATGAAGGAATGCATTAGATGCTAAGTGGGAATTATCTACAAATTTTAATTCGAGGTTATTTTCCTTGCAAAACTTATTTAATGTTTTTACAAATCTTTTTTCAATTGCAAAAATTAGAGTTTTGAATTCCTTTCTTAAACTTGTTTTGTTTACTTCAACATTTTGTATAAAATATTTGTCTTCTAAATCATCAGGAAATAAAATAGAGAGTTCCCATTTTAACTGTTCTTGTAAATCCTTTTTAGTAAGGGCATTATCAAAGGGTAATTCAATTATTTTAAAAAAATTATTCGGCAAACAAAAAGAAATGAAATTAGAATTGACCGATTTTTTATTAATTATTTTTTCGAAAGAATCTTGGAGAATAGAAATCATTTTGTTTTCAGGAAGAGTAGGAACAAATTGTTCCTTAAAAATTTTCTGATCAACATTCTCCAAATAGAAAGAATTTTGCTTATAACTTATTTCAACGAGTTGTAACTTTGTTTCAGTTAAATTAATACCAACATGATTATGAAATATCGGCATTCAAGTTAAATTTTATTCCCAAGATGCAGTATGCTTCATAGCTTCGCTACGCACATCACCAATTGTTCCATATCCGTCCGGACATCCAACAAAATATTTCGTTCCTTTAACTACATTCTTCTCAATCTTAATTATTCTTCCGCGTCTATCAATAATTGTATCGGCTGTTTCAGTTGTATCAATTTGTAATACATATTTCAATCTTGACTTAGGAGAAAGAAGCAAGGAATCAGGTTCAAAAAGTCCATGAGTTAATAATACAAATGGATTAGTAGATTTATGAGTAATAGAATCTGTGCCTTCAATAGCCTTTTTAACGCTAGGATCATTTTTTAGGAAGAGAACTAAGCTATCTATATTGTCTGTGAATCTTCCGTATTTAGCTTCCCACAATCTTTCACCAGCGCGAATATTGCTCATTCTAAAACGTGATTCTTTTTTATAATATTTTTCTTGTTCCAGTATTTCATTAGGATCTAAGTAAGCAACCTTTATCAAAACAAAAACCAATACAACAATTATTGCATATAAAATAAGATGCACATACCGTGATTCACTTTTTGCCATTATATTCCTCCAAAGGTTTTATAAATTCTAATTAACAGTAACTATACTTTTTATCTTATCGAATTTGGCTTTGCCAATTCCCTTTACATTAAGTAATTCTTCTATTTTACTAAACTTCCCGTATTTGTTTCTATATTCAATAATATTTTTTGCAGTTTTGGGACCGATACCTGGAAGTAACGCTAACTCATCAGCTCCAACATGATTCAAACGAACATTCTTTACTGCAGAAAATGAATTATTTTCTTTGTTTTTCTCATTTTTGCTGACCCTAAAATCTAAAAGTTCCCGATTAGAATCAACTCCTTTTTCTGTAATTTTTTCTCCATCATCACTGACAGCGTTATAAGATTCACCTAAAACAAAAAGACTATCAGATTTACCGTAATCAAATTCCAACATTTTCTTGTCATTTTTTTGATCTTTAATTACGGACAGTATTAATCCAGTTAAGAAAGCAACAAAGACAAAGAGAATTATTTTTGTTTCAAGGAGAGTAAAACCAGTTTTTTTTGATATCTGATCAAATAGTCTAATGTGTCACCTATTTAATTTGAGCAGTAGTATCAGAATTATTAAATATTATCTATGAAAATTTTTAACTTCTGTTAGATTTAATATTTGGCATTTTTAAGAGTTCTTTTAGCAACTCTTTTTCTTTCGAATTGATATTCTTAGGAACATGTATATTTACTCTTACTAATTGGTCGCCAGCACCATGACTATTTAAGTGTTGAATTCCTTTCTCACGCATTTTTAAATACTTGCCAGGTTGTGTGCCAGAATCAATTTTCAATTTGGCTTTCCCATTAAGTGTTGGTACTTCTACTTCCGTACCCATTACGGCTTCTGGAAAGCTAAGAAAAAGGTCATAAACTATATTGTCACCATCTCGCACAAAATATTCATGTTTCTCTTCTTCAAATACAACTACTATATCACCAGCTTGTCCCCCTTGTTTACCTGAATTCCCTTCGCCTCTTAAAGTCATATAACTACCGTCAAAAACTCCAGCCGGTACATTAATCTTAATTGTTGTCTCGCCGTAAATTCTTCCATCACCAGAACATTCAATACAAGGTTCAGAAATAATTTTTCCAGTTCCATTACAGTTATTACAAGTTGCAATATTTACAAATTGTCCGAAGATTGATCTAGAAACTTGTCTTACTTCACCAGATCCATTACAAACAGAACAATTTTTAAAACTACTGGATGATTTTGCGCCACTTCCATTGCAAGTTGAGCATGTATTATGTTTTTTAATTTTTATTTTTTTGGTAGTCCCGGTGGCAATTTCTTCAAGCGTCAGTTTCAAGGTAATTTTAAGATCAGAACCAGGAGTGCCGCTTGATCTTTTTCGTCCTCTTTGCGATTGGCCGGTTCCAAAAAATTCATCAAAAATTGATGAGCCTCCAAAAGCACCTCCAAAAATATCTGAGAAGTGACTGAAGATATCATTAACATTTGTATATTGATGAAAATCTTGCCCGCCTTTTAAACCGCTATGACCAAATCTATCATATTTTGCACGTTTATCATCGTTACTTAAAACCTCATATGCTTCTGCTGCTTCCTTAAATTTTTCTTCTGCTTCTTTATCTCCAGGATTTCTATCTGGATGATATTGCATTGCAAGCTTTCGATACGATTTTTTTATCTCTTCTTTAGATGCCTCTTTTCCAACTCCTAAAATTTCGTAATAATCTCTCTTTGACATTTATTGCTTATCCTTCATTATTTTCTTGTGATGGTTTTGAGTCTTGATTTCCATTAATAGTTTCAGCACTGACAATTACTTTTGCATGTCTTATAATTTTATCTTTATAACTGTAACCATGTTCAATAACTTCCAAAACAGTGTGAGGTTCAACATTATCATCTTGTCTTTGCATCAAAGCTTCGTGAAATTCTACATTGAAGGGTTTGCCTTTAGCTTCAAACTTTTTTACGCCCTGGTTCTCTAAAATTTTAGTAAAATTATCATAAACAAGCTGTAATCCTTTTTTCAATGAATCAAAACTATTTTCTTCATCAATATGTTCTAATGATCTTTCAAGATCATCGTAAACAGTTAAGATATTTATTATGAATGGTTCGGCTGCATATTTAAGAAGATTGAACTGATCATTTTCTGTTCTTCTCTTATAATTTTCAAACTCAGCAGCTTTTCTTAATAATGCGTCTTTTAATTCATTAATCTTTGTTTCTAATTCTTGAATCTTGGAAGTTTGTTCTATATCTGAGTCAGTTGATTTATTCTCCTTATTCTCAACGTCAATTTGGGAATTTGATTCTTCCTCATTAATAATTTTTTCACTTTCATCAGAAATAGAATTTTCTTTTGTTACTTCTGTTTCTTTCATTTCATCTTTCTTTTGTTTCATTAATTATCTCTGTTTTTTTAATTCTTGTGTTAATTGTTCGGCAATGTAAACTACTGCGGCTACAATTTTGGAATAGTCCATTCTTTTAGGCCCCATAATACCTAAAGTTCCATGAAGATCGCCAATGTTATATTCTTTTGTAATCACACTATAATCTGAAAATTTTTCGTTTTCATTTTCATCGCCAATTGTAATTGTAAGATCTCTGTCAATGAACTCTTTTTTCTTATCGAGTATGTGAATTACAATATCCCTATTTTCAATTAACTCGATAATACTCTGAAATTGTTCATGATCTTCAAACTCAGGCTGCGAAATTATATTTTTAGTTCCGGAAATGATAGCCTTTTCTTTATTCATATCAGAAAATATTTTATTAACAGAATCTAAGAAAACTCTAACTATCGGTTTAAATTGGTCCGTCGTAAAATCTTTAATTCTATCTTGAAATGTTGATCGGATATCTGCAAATGTTAATCCACCAAGCCGTTCATTTAAAAATTCTTGTACTTTTAATATATGAGATTCTTTTACTTCAGCATCAAACTCTAATGTGATAGTTCTAATCAATCCAGACCGAACTGAGACAATTACCAAAACTTTCGTTGAAGATAGCTGAACAATTTGAATTTTTTCAAGTATGGCTTGTTCAAATTTGGGGTAAGTCACTAATGCAAGTTGATTTGTTAACATGCTCAATATATTAGTGCTAATTCTTAGTAAATCTTCAGTATCAGTTTCAGACTCAATAAATTTCGAAGCTATTATTTTTTTAGTTGTTTGGTCCAGCAAAGGCGGATCCATTAATGAATCAACATAAACACGATATCCACGGTCTGTTGGGATTCTTCCAGCGGATGTATGAGGATGATCTAAAAAACCTAATTCTTCTAAATCCGCCATAATATTTCGAATAGAAGCTGGAGAAAGCCCTATATCATATTTTTTAGAAATATTTCTTGATCCAACCGGGTTTGCTGTTAGAATGAATTGGTGAATTACAAACCTTAGAATTGCTTTTTCTCTCTCTTTTAAATGATACTCAATCATAATATAATGTCGAATAATCGGGCACAAAGTTATTAAAA
>VGVY01000093.1 GCA_016873835.1 Ignavibacteria bacterium | reverse complement strand
TTTCCTGGAATTTATAAGATCCGTTAGCAGTTTTTACTGTCTTAATAAATTTGACATTCACTTGAGTTGTATGAACTTTCTTTTTTGCTTTATCAGCAAACGACTGCTGTTTTGCCATTTCCTAATACTCCTAAATTTTGGGGCTAAATCTATGAAAAAATTGACTTATATGAAAACCTTATTGTATAAATCACAATTAACGCTTGAAAATACACTTAATCAGATTATATCATAGAATTGTGCATTGATTACTTCTTTTAATTTGGATGGCGATATTTTAATCTGCATCCCTCTAATTCCAGCACTTACGTAAATATCATTATACAATTGTGCAGTTTCATCGATATATGATTCGAAATTTTTTTTCATTCCTATTGGTGAGCAGCCACCACGAATATAACCGGTGAGAGGCTGAATTTCTTTCATTTTGATCATCTCAATATGTTTACTTCTTGATGCTTTAGCAGCTTTTTTTAAATTCAATTCAAAATTACTTGGAATTAAGAAAACTACTATTTCATTCTTTTCGTTACGAGTAACAAGGGTTTTGAATACATGATCAGCATCAACACCAATTTTATTAGCAACTGTTATTGCATCGATTTCATCTTCGCTGAACTCATACTGAATTATGGAATGCGCAATACTTTTTGATTCTAAAATTCTAACTGCATTTGTTTTCAGAAATTCTTCCTAAAAGTTTATAATTAAATAATGTCATTCTCTCCGGCGGATTGAATTGGAGAGCTGGCTCGCCACTGGCACGACTTGTTGAAGATTAATATTTAAAAACTTTTCAGAGTTTATGGAAATTTATTTTTATTACCCGACTTTTGCTAAGATCAAATCAACTAATATTCTGCCGCTCTCTTTAAGCTCGAAATCAGGTGCTTTACTTTCGGCAGCTTCAATTTCCTTTTTATCTTCTAATTTAATTCCGAGGATTTTTGCTCGTTCTTCTTCTCTACGTTTCTTACGTTCTTCAGCTAAATCTCTCTCTTTTTTTCTGACTTCAATGTTTAATGAAAATTCTTTTTGTTTGCGATTACTTCTAAATTCTTCAATTTCTTCATTCATCAGTTGAAACTCTGGATCTGTTTTAATTCTATAATCGTGTTTTTGTTTTAAGAGTGAAAGAAATTTATTTATGTCGTCATACTTAGTAAAATTAGCTGCTTGAATTTTATCCCAAGGTAATGCGCTTGGCATCGAACTTTCTCCAAAATCTTCTGAATCGTATGCAGAAGGAAAATCAATATCTGGTTTAACTCCTTTATGCTGTGTGCTGCCTCCATCAATTCGATAAAATTTTGCGATGGTGAGTTTTAGCTGACCAAGATTTTTATCCTTAATTGGGATTGAATGATTTAAATCGAGCAAGTTTTGAACTGTTCCTTTGCCGTAAGTATTCTCGCCTAAAACTATTCCGCGTCCATAATCTTGAATAGCTGCAGAAAATATTTCAGAAGCAGATGCACTGAAACGATTTATCATTACTGCAATCGGTCCATCAAATACAATCGAAGGATCAGGATCTTGATCAACTTCAATAAAATTAGCGGAGTTCTTTACTTGAACAATTGGTCCTTGCTTAATAAACAAACCAGTAAGTTGAATCGCTTCTTGAAGTGATCCTCCTCCGTTGTTTCGTAAATCAATTACTACTCCATCAACTTTTTCTTCTTTCAATTTTTCCAAAATATTTTTTACATCTCTTGTTGTGCTTCTATAATTTGGTTTGTTTTTACGTTGACCTTCAAAATCAGTGTAAAAGGATGGAATTTTTACGACTCCAATTTTCAATGGAATATTATTTTCTTGAAGATTTAGTATTTCACTTTTAGCTGCTTGCTCTTCTAGTTTTACTTCATCTCGTACAATTTTAATTTCTGTCGGTGGGCTATTCAACGGATCTTTAGCTTTGATTATTTGCAATTTCACAAGCGTTCCTTTCTTGCCGCGAATTAATTGAATTGCATCATCAAGCCTCCAGCCAATTACATCTACAAATTCTCCATCCTCTCCTTGCGCAACACCAACAATTCTATCTTCTTCGTGTAGTAAACCACTTTTATATGCTGGTCCGCCTGGAACTATAGTTGTTACTATAGTGTAATCATTTTCTGAACGAAGAGTTGCGCCAATTCCTTCGAGAGAAAGTTTCATTGCAATGTTAAAATTTTGAGATGCAATTGGAGATAAATAATCTGAATGAGGGTCATAAACTTGTGTAAACGAATTTATGTAAAGTGAAAAAACATCTTCTGGTTCGTACTGTAGAATAATTTTGTGAAAGTTGTAATACCTTTTAAGCAAAACATCTACACTGCTTTTCCAATCTTTCCCGGTTATAATTAGGTTCAAAGCATCGTTTTTTAAACGGAGCCTCCATATTTCATCCGATTCTTCTGTTGAAGATGCCCAATCTGCTTTGGTTCTGTTTGGAGTGAACGATTCGTTAACAGTAAAATCCATTTCTGTTTGAAGTATTTTGTTAATATACTTTACACGTTCATCCAATCTTTTTTTATAGAGATTAAAAATTTCAAATGGTATTTCTAAACTTCCAGTTTTTAGAAAATCATCAAACTGTGAATTGTATTTGGAATATTTCTCAATATCTGATTTCAAAAAATAAACACGGTTATTATCGAGTGTCTTTATGTACTCATTAAAAATCAAAACAGAAAGAGAATCATTTAGGTGCTGCTTTCGATAATGATAATTTTCTAAAATTTGAGTTATTACTTGACTGATTCGCTTATATGTTTCATCTGGAATGATAACTTTTGAAGAATCAATTTTATGATCTTTTGATAAAACTATTTCCGGATTTTGAGCGATACAATTTGTAATAAATAATAAATACACAATAAGAGTAATATATTTTTTCATACAGCTCTTTCTTTTTTTAATTCTGTTACAATAAAATAATGGTTTTGTTTCTGAAAAAAATAATTATTATTTGTCTCCTTCAGTTATACTGGGTCCACATGAACAAAAGCTTTTTGAACATCGTTCAGCTTTTCTAATTCGTTTCTAACATTATTGCCAATTTCATGTGAATCAAAAGTTGAAATTTGTTTATCAACTTCAATATGAATCTCAACATGAAATTTATCACCCACATAATGCGAACGTAAATCATTAATTCCTTTTACTCCTTTAACACTCAGAGAAACACCTCTAATTCGAGAATCAAAATTTTTATCTCCTGAATGCCCCATTAAATAATGGATATTTTCTTTTCCAACTTCCCAACCGGTCTTAAATATAAATGCTGCAACCAGAATTCCGGCAATTCCATCAATAAATCTATAGCCTAATCCAGCTCCAATAACACCAAGCAACGCAATTGAAGAAGCAAGTACATCGTTCATACTGTCGACTGCTGCTGCTTTAATTGCCGGACTATTAAAAAACTTTCCAATATACCGCTGATATCTGTTCAAAACGATTTTAATAAAAATTGTTGCAATTAAAACAATATATACCGAAGGAATTGCATATACCTCTTGCGGTTCAATAATACGTTTAATTGATTCTTCTACAATATTTATTCCAACCACAAAAGCAAAAACCGATACTATAAATGCAGCGATAGGCTGTGCTGCGCTATGCCCAAACTGATGGGTTGAGTCAGGTTTTTTATTCGAAACATCAACTGCAAATTTTATGGCATAAGATGAAATAATGTCTGTAAGCGAGTTCAAAGCTTCTGAAATTACTGCAATTGAATTTGAAATTACTCCAACGATTGCTTTAATTACAAATAAAAAGAGATTAACAAACAGTGCAATGTTTACTGCTTTTTTCATCCGGTCTGGCATCAAAAAAATTTCCTATACAATAACATTAATTATGATTTTTCTTCCCAAACCTGAACAAGTGTAACAATATTTTTAACTGATGCTTCCATATCCTGAATAGCTACATACTCTGTGTAAGCATGAAAATTATGACCGCCGGCAAATAAGTTTGGAGTTGGTAAATCCATATAACTCAACCGAGAGCCGTCTGTTCCGCCCCGAATTGCAGATTGTATTGGTTTTATTCCAAGTCGATTCAAAGATTCAATTGCAAATTCCTCAACTTGAGGATGTTTATCTAAAACATATTTCATATTTCTATACTGTTCGATCACTTCAAAATCATATGATGAGCCGGGAAATTGTTTAATTGTTTTTTCGCAAAGATCTTTTAATGTTGCTTCAAATTCTTTCAGCTTTTCTGTATAAAAATCGCGAATAATAAATTTGAATACTGTCTGCGTTTCATTGCCAGTTATCGAAGTTGGATGAACATATCCTTCTCGCTTTTCAGTTGTTTCGGGTGATAGAGAATCTTTTGGAAGCATTTCTAAAAATCTTGCGGCAACTTTAATTGAATTTATCATCTTTCCTTTTGCATAACCCGGATGAACATTCTTTCCATTAAATTTAATTACAACAGCATCAGCGCTGAATGTTTCTGTTTCAACTTCTCCTCGAGTTCCACCATCAATGGTATAAGCATACTTTGCGCCAAACTTTTTCACATCAAATTTTTCTGTTCCTCTTCCTACTTCTTCGTCAGGTGTAAAGCAAATTCTAATTTTGCCATGTTTTATTTCGGAATGTTTAATTAAATAATTCATAGCATCAATTATTTCCGCAATTCCGGCTTTATCATCAGCACCCAATAGTGTTGTTCCGTCTGTCGTGATGATATCAAAACCAATCATATCTTTTAATTCCGGATTGCTTGCAGCTTCAATCACTTTAGTATTATCCTTTGGCAATACAATATCTCCGCCTTGATACTTTTTGTGTATAATTGGATTAACATCTTTTCCAGAAATTGCCGGTGAAGTATCTACATGTGCAATAAAACCAATCACGGGCACATCTTTATTTGTATTGGAAGGAAGTGTCGCTGTTACATAACCATTTTCATCCATTTCAACTTCTTGCATACCAATTTCTTTCAACTCAGTTACAAGTTCTTTTGATAATTCAAGCTGTTTCGCGTCGCTTGGAAAAGTTTTTGAATCTTCGTCTGAAGTAGTCTCATATTTTACGTATTTTAGGAAGCGGTCAACTACAGTAAATTTGTAATTAGTATCGAACATAATTTCCTCTTTTCTATTTTTGTGAGAATTTTGACTGCAAGTTAATAGAGTTATATTCAAGCATCAAGGTAAACATTTGAAGAATTTCTCATGTTACGCAATAAATCTTGCTCTTATTCTTAATCTTACGGAGTAATAATGAATCCAGTTGAACTTATTCGGAAAAAGAGAGACGGTAAAACATTAACAAAAGAAGAAATCGAATTTTTTGTATCAAAATTTACACTTGGAAGAATTCCAAACTATCAATTTTCAGCATTTTTAATGGCTGGATTTTTAAATGGGTTCGATAAAAATGAAACTGCTTGGTTAACTGAGGCAATGCTTTACAGCGGTAAAGTTATTGACCTAAGTTCTATAAAAGGGAGTAAAGTTGATAAACACTCAACCGGCGGAGTTGGGGATAAAACCTCATTAATTCTTGCGCCAATTGCTGCTGCTGCTGGTGTTAATGTTCCGATGATTAGCGGCAGAGGTCTTGGTCATACCGGCGGAACACTTGATAAACTTGAATCAATTCCTGGATTCAAAACAAATGTGACACTAAAGCAATATAAATCAATTATTAAAAAATGCGGAGCTGTTTTAGCCGGACAAACGAAAGAAGTAGCACCGGCAGATAAATTGATTTATGCTCTTCGCGATGTAACTGCAACAGTTGAGTCAATCCCGTTAATTACTGGAAGTATTATGAGCAAAAAGTTAGCTGAAGGAATTGATGGATTAGTCCTTGATGTGAAAACTGGCTCAGGTGCATTTATGAAAAAATTAACCGATGCTCAGTCGCTTGCAAAATCTTTAACTCAAACTGCAAAATCATTTAATAAAAAAGTTATTTCTTATATAACTGATATGAATCAACCTCTTGGCAATAATATCGGCAACTGGCTTGAAGTATTGGAATGTCTCGATGTAATGAAAGGAAAACAAGTAAATGATTTGGTTGAATTAAGTTTACAGCTTTCAGGTGCAATGATCTTTTTAGGCGGAAAAGCAAAATCTGTTCAAGAAGGAATTGATTTATCAAAGAAAATGATTGAAAGCGGAAAAGCATTTGATAAATTCATTGAGATTGCAAAATTGCAAGGCGCTGATATAACATATTTAAAACAGCCGGAAAAATATCCACAATCAAAAATCCATGAAAAAGTTTATACTGAGAAAACTGGTTTTATATCTACCATTAACTCTTTTGAAATTGGAATGGCGTCACTTGAACTTGGCGCTGGTCGTATGACCATAGAAGACAAAATTGATCCGAAAGCTGGAATAATTTTACATAAAAAAATTGGTGATCAATTGAAAAAGGGAGATTTGATTGCAGAATTATTTACAAATAAGAAAGAATCAATTGAAGCAGTTAAAAACAAAATTGTTAAAGCACTTTCGTTTTCAAACAGCAAGATTGAAGCTCCGCAACTAATTAAATCTACTATTACTTAAGGAAAGATAAATGAATCGGCTTATAAAAATTTCCTCTCATTTAAACATACCGGAACAATATCAAAATACTCCGATTGGATTATTACTGGAGTACCATAATTTAAACCGTGCTTACGATGATTATTCCTCTGCGCAACTTTTAGTTGGCATGTGTATGGATAATAGAAAACATCTTCACATCCCAGATAATTTTTCATATATCATCCGTTCGGGCGGAGCTAATTTGAGATATAGTGAATTTAAAGTGAGTTATGCAATTTCTGTCGGTGGAATAAAACATATTTCATTGATTGGTCATAATAAATGCGGAATGGTAAATCTAGCAAACCGTAAAAATGAATTTATAAATGGATTGGTTGAAAATGCTGGTTGGGAAAAACAGTTTGCAGAAGAACATTTTTTACACTTCGCTCCTCTTTTTGAAATTGGAAATGAAATTGATTTTGTGTTATCAGAAGCAATCCGATTAAGAAATCGCTATCCTAAAATTACAATCGCACCAATGCTATATTTGGTTGAGGATAATTTATTATATCTGATTGATGAGTCAAAGAATGGCTAATTAAAAATTATCAATTATAAATTCGCCATTCTCAATTACTTTAGAAACCGGCTGCTTGTCCGTCTTTTCTTGATTCGGATGCGCCATAATAAACTTTATTGACCGAGTCATACATTATTGCTTGGTAACCGCCGTAGTTGCCAACATCATAACGAACTTTATGACCCATTTTTATCAACTCACGAATTACTTCATAATCAAATGCAGATTCAAGACAAACTTCACCGCCGTCAGTCATTTTCTCGCCGGTCGGTTCAGAAGAACCCTCGTGTAAAATTCTTGGTGCATCTCCAGCTTCTTGAATACTCATTCCAAAGTCGATTACATTCATTACAATCTGCACATGGCCTTGCGGCTGTGTTGCACCGCCCATAACTCCAAAGCTCATAAAGGGAGTACCGTCTTTTGTTATGAATGCTGGAATGATTGTATGAAATGGTCTTTTGTGTGGTTCATAAGTGTTGAAATGTCCTTCTTCAAGCATAAACATTTCACCGCGATCTTGCAGAATAAAACCAAGTTTGTACGGAGTCATTCCGCTTCCCATTCCTCTGTAATTGCTTTGAATTAATGAAATCATATTTCCTTCTTTGTCTGCAACGGTTAAATAAATCGTGTCGCCTTCTTTCAAAACTGGATTGCCGGCATCATATGTACGTGTAGCTCGGTTATCGTTGATTAATTTTCTTCTCTGCTCTGCATATTCTTTTGAGATTAATACCTCGGTCGGAATTTTATTGAATTCCGGATCAGCATAAAATTTTGCTCTATCTTCAAATGCAAGTTTCTTAGCTTCAACGAAATAATGTATATGTTCTTTAGATCCAAAACCAAAATCTTGAATTGGATATTTTTCTATTATGTTCAGCATTTGTAGTGCGGCAATTCCTTGTCCGTTTGGCGGCAGTTCCCAAATATCATAACCACGATAATTTGTTGAAACTGGTTCTACCCATGTTGATGAATGATCTGCTAAATCTTTATAGCTCAGAAATCCGCCAACCTCTTTCATATAAGCATCAATTACTTTCGCTACCTCACCTTTATAAAAATAATCTCTTCCTTCATTTGCAATTTTTTCATAGGTATTTGCCAAATATGGATTTGTCCACATTTCCCCTTTTTCAGGACCTCTTCCATTCTTCATAAAAATTTCCTCAAAGCCAAGAAATCTTTTGAGCGATTGCGCATTCCTTTGCCAGTAATACGATATCAATTCCGAAACTGGAAATCCATTTCTTGCATAGTTGATTGCTGGGGCTAAAATTTCTGTCATCGAAAGTTTCCCAAACTTTTTATGTAATTCAAACCAACCATCAACTGCACCAGGAACACTCACTGGAAGAGGTCCAAGAGGCGGAATATGTTTAATATTATTTTTCTTGAAATAATCCAATGTTAAAGAATACGGCGATCTGCCGCTAGCATTTAAACCGAAAAGTTTTTTCTCTTTTGCACTCCATACAATTGCAAAAAGATCTCCGCCAATTCCGCTACCAGTTGGCTCCATTAAACCAAGACAAGCATTTGCTGCAATTGCTGCATCAATCGCGGAACCTCCTTTTTTCAAAATATCAATAGCTGCTTGAGTTGCAAGAGGTTGTGAAGTTGCAGCCATACCATTTTGAGCAATTACTTCAGATCGAGTGGCAAATTTTTTGCCGGTTATTCTATCTTGAGCGTTGACTGAAAAAACAATAAATAACAATAACATTATGCTTAGGGTTTTCATTTTTGCTTTCTCATTATTAGTTTAGTGTTAAAATAAGTTTATCTTAGGAAAAGCTAAAGCATTCTTTGTAAAAATAGCATTCGATAAATCGAATTTAAATCACTTATAAATGATAGGAGGATATATGTTATTCATTATTGCGTTAATAGTAATTGCAATATCATTCTTTGCTTATCGAAGTACAAAA
>VGVY01000092.1 GCA_016873835.1 Ignavibacteria bacterium | reverse complement strand
GCTGCAGCAATCAGCAAAGCTGGACTTGACGATAAAGTATCGCATGTTTCAACTGGTGGCGGAGCATCTTTAGAATTTTTGGAAGGGAAAATTTTACCTGGTGTTGCTGCATTGAATGATTATAACGAATGAGTAATTTATAAGCTTTGACAATTTTTTGGTTGGAGTTTTGCTTTCTGATCAAAATAAATTAATTTTAACATAATTATGAATTAATGGAATACAATGGGTTTAGAATCACGCGATTATTATCGACCATCGGGATTTAGAGGCTTTACTTTTTTCCCACCAATAATTAAAAATCTTTTAATAATAAACGTTGGCGTATTTGTACTCCAGATGATTTTTGACAACATAGTTTTTGGAGGATTGCCTGGATGGTACGTTCTTAATCGTTACTTTGCTTTAAATCCAATCTCAGGAATTGATGCTGCTGGGTTTGAGTATAATTTTCAAATCTGGCAGCTCTTAACATATCAATTTATGCATGGTGATTTTACGCACATTCTTTTTAACATGTTTATGCTCTGGATGTTTGGTATGGAATTAGAAAATTTGATGAGTTCAAAAAAGTTTTTAATCTTTTATTTAG
This sequence comes from Ignavibacteria bacterium, assembly GCA_016873835.1. GTDB lineage: Bacteria > Bacteroidota > Ignavibacteria > Ignavibacteriales > Melioribacteraceae > DSXH01. The sequence continues at coordinate 8,711 of VGVY01000092.1, read as the reverse complement.
TTTGTGGTTTTGGAGCCGGTCTAGCTCAATTATTATTATCGCCCATTTTTTCAGATACACTAGCCCCTACTATTGGAGCTTCTGGTGCTGTCTTTGGTGTGATGCTTGCATTCGCAATGTATTTCCCTGACCGATATATTCTGATTTATTTTTTAATTCCTATCAAGGCAAAATATTTGATTGCAATTTTAATGGTTTTTGAATTTCTTTCAATTCGTGAGCCCTCAATTGTCGCTCACTTAGCTCACATTGGAGGAGCAGTTACTGGATTAATATTTTTGCTTACTGACAAAAGAAATACATTTAACTTTCAAAACTTGATTAAAAACTTTACAAAGCAAAATACATTTGGTTCAAGTAATTACGGTAAAACTTGGGGGAAAAGATCTGTAAAAACTGATGATATTGAAGATGCAAAATTCTATGATATCGATAATTCGAAAAAGAATGAAGATAATTACGATCAAGAAGAAATTGATAGAATCCTCGATAAAATAAGTCAAAGTGGTTACAAGAATTTAACTGAACGTGAAAAAAGAATTTTATTTGATGCTAGTAAAAAGAAATAGAAATTTAATTTTATTTTTTTTCTATTTAATTATTGTATTTACAGCTTGTTCTAAAGAAGAACTTGATACTGAAAATGCAGTTAAGATTTATGTTGAAATTTCGATTGTCGAAGAAAAATATGCTTATGATTTGTCCTTGTTAGGAACACAAAAACAAAAAATTTTTGAGAAATATAATTCATCCCCATCAGAATTCAATTCTTATCTTTCTAATCTCAAGCACAATAATGAAAAATGGAAAGATTTTTTTAAAAAAGCTGAAGACTACTTGACATATCTTAAAAATAATCAAAATATTCAGTGACTCTTAATTTTCGCAAGTGCAATTCTTAGTTTTGAATAGCTGATTTTATTACCAAGCTTTTCACGTAATTCCTTGATATTCACTATTCCTTTTTCCACAATATTTTTAATAATTGCATACTCACCCTTCTCAAACATATGTTCAATTTCTAATGAAGGAATTGCTTCGATTAATGTTTCAATTTGTGCCGATACTATTGATTCTGGAAGTTTAGAAATTGTAGCAATATCGATTAGAGAATATTTTTTTTGAACTAATTCCAGAATAAAATTAAAATTGTCAGGAAGTTTTTTTTTCTGCAATAACTTACCAAAACTATTTTTTACTGCTTCATCGTTTATCGCATTAAGAAATTCCTCTCCAATCTTATTAAACATTCTTTGACTGAAACCGTCAATTTCTAACAATTCACTAATTGTAGCTGGTTTAGCTTTTACTATGACTCTAAGAATATCATCTGAACAAATCATCTTTGGAGATTGATTATATTTTTTAGAAGCTTCTGATCTAATATTTCGTAAGTGATTAAATAATTGTAATTCAGTTTCATAAGCTGCATTAGAAATTAATTTATTTTCATTTTGACCGGCATTACTGCCGAGTAATTCGATCTCCTTGTTTTGATATTTAATTATACCTTTTCTGGCAAGAAGGGAATAAGTAGTTTCGATTTGCTGTTTTGTATAATGAATGCAAGAACCGAATGCTGCTAATGAAATGAAGCTGTTCTTTGATTCTTTTCCAAGTAATATACTTGTAATTGTATTTTTATTGCAGCGTTTTTTTATTTCTTTTAGTAGGTCAATAATATGCTCTTCTAAATAAGAAGTTGATGTTAGAAAATCTTCTGATAAATTCTTACAATTATCACACTTTCCGCACTTATACTTATTGCTTTTTTGTCCAAAATAATTCAAAAAAAATTTGAATTTGCAGTCATCATAAAATACATAATTGTTCATTTCGTCAAGTTTATTAAATGCATGTCTTTTTCTTTGTTCAATTTGTTCTATTTCAATTATCAATTCGCTTGTCTTTATTCTGCGGTCAACTAATTTGATAGCCGGAAATTTGCTAGGTAATTCGTAAGAGATAAAACCAGCATGTTTTAGTTGTATTAGGGAATCAATTATCATATCATTTGATTCTCCAAGAGCAGTTGCAAGTTTGTAGATGTTTATAATAATTCTTTTTGCGAATATACTGCTTCCATATTCTCTTAGTAGAATTAGCATCAAATCACGTAATTCATTGTTGGTTAAGTTTTTTATTAAAGAATAAGCTTTATCAGCATTTATAAGTAATTGAACTTTGTGTTTTGTGTTTACAGATGGGATGAAATAACCAGATGAACAGAGAACATTAACAGTAGAATCTAAGATTGAATTATTGATATCCTTAGTTTCGAAATATTTTTTTATTTTGTCATCAAGTGGTATCTCTTTATCATATTTGCTATTAATAGCAATTCTAGCAGAGTCACAAAGTGAGTCGTAAACAAGATTTAATTGTTCTCTTGTTGGGTATGAATTATCAATAAAGAATTTTTGGATTAATTTATCATTCTCGTTAAATAACAAATATATATTTGACTCTTTACCATCACGTCCAGCACGTCCAATTTCTTGATAGTAATTTTCAATGCTTGATGGCATATTGAAATGTACTAATGTTCTGATATCGCTTTTATCAATACCCATTCCAAATGCATTTGTGGCACAAATTAATTTTATTTTGTTATTCTGGAAGTCATCTTGAATTATTCTCCTTAATTCAGAACTTAATCCGGCATGATAATAAACTGAATCAATTCCTTTGGAACGAATAAATTCACAAACTTCCTCGCAAGTTTTTCTGGTTGCTGTATAAACAATGGCTGGGAATTTGGAATTATTTAAAATTTTATTCAATATTTCTTTTTTGGTTGACGTGTGAATAACATGAAGACGTAAATTTTCTCTTTCAAATCCCTTTACAAATATTTTTGGTTTATCCATCCCCAGTTGTTCAATAATATCTAATCTAACTTCATTTGTAGCAGTTGCAGTAAAAGCTGAGATTGAATTGAAACCAACATATTGAATAAATTCTTTAATTTTTCGGTAACTTGGTCTAAAATTATGACCCCATTCACTAATACAGTGTGCTTCATCAATAAAAATATATGATGGTCTAAAGGTTTTTACTTTATTTACAAAGTCAAGGTTCGATAATTTTTCCGGTGAAACATACAATAATTTAATTTTGCCAGAGTCAATTTTATTTAAAACTTTCATTGTTGTTCGGTAGTCTAAAGAACTGTTTATAAATGCTGAGAGTTCTTCTTTCTGGTTAATTGAGTCAACTTGGTCTTTCATCAATGCAATGAGAGGGGAAACAATGATTGAAACTGATTCGGCTAAGATAGCTGGTATTTGATAACATATTGATTTTCCGCCTCCAGTTGGAAGGATTGCTAAAACATTTTGACCAGTTATTATGGAATCAATAATTTCCTTTTGACCAGGATTAAATTTTGTATAGCCAAAAAAATTATTTAATACATTTATCGGTTTCAATTTCTTCCTTTGAATAGATAAAACTTACTTTTATCTTTAAATCAAAATAAATATAGAAAAAAATTATGCTTAAAATTAATTACGTTGATAAACATTTTGAAAAAGTAACTGCATTGCAAAATATAAATCTATCCATTGAGAAAGGAGAATTTTTTGGCCTCCTTGGTCCTAATGGTGCTGGCAAAACTACGTTGATGAACTTAATCGTAGGATATCTTACCCCAGATTCCGGTTCAATTTCTTTTCAGGGTGAACTTGTTGCGAGTGATAATTTAAATGTTAGGAAAAAAATCGGTTTTGTTCCTCAAGATATTTCTTTGTTTCAGGAAATTACAGCTTATCAGAATTTAAAAATATTTGGCAAACTTTATGAATTGGATAACAAAGACCTTTCAAAGAAAATTGATGAAGTTCTTGAATTAGTACGGCTCAATGAAAGGAAACATGATATTGTTAAAGAATTTTCAGGCGGAATGAAAAGGAGATTAAACTTAGCAGCAAGTTTATTGCATGATCCACCAATACTATTATGTGATGAACCGACAGTTGGTGTTGACCCTCAATCGCGAAATGCAATCTTTGATATGCTCTATAATCTTAATCAAAATGGAAAAACAATCGTATATACTACTCATTATATGGAAGAAGCTGAACGTCTCTGCTCTCGATTAGCAATTATAGATAATGGTAATATTATTGCAAAAGGAACTTTAGTTGATTTAATTAACTTAATGGAACAAAAAGAAACTATACGAATTCAAAAAACAGCTGCTACTCAAAGTAAAATTGAATCACTAAATCTCATTGGAACTGTAAACGAATATGATTTTTATTATGAATTAATTCCAAATGATAGTTTTAATCAACACTCTAAAATTTTTAAAATGCTTGAAGAGAATGGAATACCAAATCAATTTATTCAAATTGGTCGTGCTAATTTGGAAGATGTATTTCTTAATCTAACTGGAAGGAGTCTAAGAGATTGAAAACAGTATACAACCTAATAATTAAAGACTTGATCCGTTTAAAGAACGATAAACCAGCATTACTCCTCTCATTCATAGTCCCGATGGCACTCATTATAATTTTTGGAAATATTTTTGGCGGTGGTGGTCCAAGAGGAAGAGTTGCTATGATCTTAGTGAACGAAAGCAATTCTCCAGTTGCCAAGCTAATTGAAAGTAAATTGGATACTGTAAAATCTTTGTATGTAATAAAAACTTTTCTTTCTGATGATCGAAAAGATACTTTTAAGATTGATGAGCAAAAAGCAATTGAATTAATTAAAAGTGGAAAGTCATCTGCAGCAGCATTGATTATGCCTAAAGATTTCTTTACTGATACTTCCACAGCTCTTAAATTTAAATTTTATTTCGATCCAAAAAATGATATCGAATCTGCACTTATACAAGGCACTATCCAGCAGACAATTATGAGTCATGCACCAAGATTATTTCCAGTTCTAATTACACGTCAATCTTTAAAATTTATAGGCCAAGATAGTACAGCAAAATTCATATCAGGGTTTGGAAAATTGATTGGAGAGTTCTTTAACGTACCAATAGATTCAGTCATTAAATCCATGACTATTGTTGATAGTGCGTCATTATATTCCACTTCACTAAATACTGCCAGCAGTGCGAATGTAATAAGTAACCTGGTTAAATTTGAAAATGAGCAGTTGGTTGGAAAGGAAGTTCAAAATCCTGGATTAACAAGAACTGTTGGCGGTTGGGCAATTATGTTTTTGTTGTTTTCTTTAACGGGAGCTGCAACATCTTTATTTGAAGAAAAACAAGAGGGCACATTAAAAAGACTTTTATGTATGCCGGTAAGCAGAGCACATATTCTGTGGAGTAAATATATTTATTCAATGTTATTTGGGATTTTTCAATTACTAGTTCTTTTCTTTTTTTCATGGATAATTTTCAACGTAGAAATGTTCTCTAATTTTTTGAATCTCCTGATTATGATAACTGTTTCAGCAGCAGCGGCAGTTTCATTTGGAATGCTGATTACTTCTTTTGCAAAATCAATGAATCAAGCTGCCGGCATAAGTACTCTATTTATTTTAACCATGTCAGCAGTTGGCGGTTCTTGGTTTCCTACTTCGTTGTTACCTGATTGGATGCAAACAATATCAAAAGTCACTCTGACATATTGGTCTGTTGATGGTTTCTTGCAAGTATTATGGCGCCAAGCCCCATTTTCAGCCATTGCTCTTAATGTTCTTGTTCTGTTGACTATTTCATTATTAATTAACCTTTATGCTTTAGTTAGGTTTAACAACAACAAAACTCTCTAAAGTCTTGTCAATGGACGATGCTTTTCTCAAGTGTTGGGTTGAATTTTTCTTCTTATGGAAAAACTGATTTAGTAATTTCCTAAAGCCCCTTATTTCTTGTAATTGCTATGGTATGAAAATTGAACAATAATATAGTTCAAATTGAATTTTTTTAGATATTTTTAAATCTAGAATTTCAGAAAATGGGATAATAATGGCAGAAAACAAATTAAAATTAGAAGATCTTCTAGGAGGGTTTCAACGAGCTGAAGAAGATGAAAGGATTGACTACGTTGCTATAATTGGCGGTGGGCTAATGGGTCAAGGAATTGCTCAAACAATTGGAGCTGCTGGATTGGATGCTCTCATCGTAGAATTGGATGAACTTAAAGTTGAAGAATCAAAAGGATTAATTACTGAAAATATGGAAAGAGAAATTGCACGTTGGGCTATGACCCAAAGTGAAATGAAATCAATTTTATCAAGATTAAAATGGACAACAGACATTAATGATGTTGTAGAATGTGATCTAATTATTGAAGCAGTTGATGAAAATTATGATTTAAAGAAAAGTATATTTAAACAAATAGATAAGATTGCTCAACCCAACACTATTTTTATTTCCAATACTTCTACATTAAGCCTCACTAAAATTGCAGAAGTAACAAGTAGAAAAGATAAAATAATCGGGATGCACTTTTTAAATCCAGTTCCTAAAGTTCCTTTGGTTGAACTTGTAAGAGCATTAGACACTTCGGATAAAACTGTAAATATTATTAAAAAATTTGCGGCTAAGATCGGTAAGACTGCAGTTGAAGTTTATGAATATCCTGGTTTCGTGACAACACGAGCAATAGTTCCATTATTGAATGAGGCTATGCATATTCTTCTAGAAGGAATAGCCACTGCAAAAGATATTGATACAGCAATGAAACTTGGTTATAATTTTAAGATGGGTCCATTAGAAATGGCAGATTCGATGGGTCTCGATGAAGTTTTAGGCTGGATGGAAACTTTATGGGCAACACTTGGAGAACCAAGATATAGACCAAGCCCAATTTTGAGAAAGTATGTAAGAGAAAGAAAACTTGGCAAAAAAACCGGTGAGGGATTTTTTAAATATGATGAGGATGGAAAAATAATTTATTAACCATTGAGGAATTCATGAAAGTTTTAGTTTTAAATTGCGGAAGTTCATCAATTAAATATCAATTCATCGATACTGAAAAACAATTAGCAGTTGCTAAAGGAATGGTTGAAAGAATTGGAATGTCTAGTGCAGTATTAACTCACCAGCCGCTTAATAAAGAAAAAATAAGAATTATTGGTGAAATTTTAGATCATACCATAGCAATTGAATATGTAATTGCTGTTTTATTAAGTCCTAATCATGGTGTAATTAAAGATAAAAGTGAAATTGATGCTGTTGGGCATAGAGTTGTTCACGGCGGCGAAACATTTTCCGGTTCGGTTTTAATATCTGAAGAGGTTATGAAAGCATTAAAAGATAATATTGAATTAGCTCCGCTGCATAATCCTCCAAATATTAAAGGTATTAAAGCAGTTTTAGAACACTTGCCGAATACACCTCAGTGCGGTGTTTTTGATACTTCATTCCATGTTAAGATGCCGCCGCATGCTTATTTATACGGCATTCCTTTTGAATTATATAAAAAATATAAAATACGACGGTATGGATTTCATGGAACATCTCATCGGTACGTTTCTCAACGAGCAGCCGCATTATTAAGAAAACCTATTGAAGAATTAAAAATTATTACCGCTCACCTTGGCAATGGATGCAGCATGGCTGCTGTAAATCACGGACAATCAATTGATTCGACAATGGGTTTTACACCATTAGAAGGATTATTGATGGGCACGAGAAGCGGTGATATGGATCCATCAGTAATTCTTTATATTATGGCAAAAGAAGGTTTATCATTGTCCGAAGCAAATACGTTACTTAATAAACATAGCGGATTGATTGGAATTAGTGGTGAAAGCAGTGATATGCGTGAAATAGAGTCTGCTGTCGCTGAAGGGAATAAAAAAGCTAAATTTGCATTTGATGTTTTTACTTATCGAATAAAAAAATATGTTGGTAGTTATGCTGCTGCGATGGGAGGACTAGATGCTTTAGTATTTGCCGGCGGCATTGGTGAAAATTCAGTCTTAGTTAGAAGAGATGTTTGTTCTAATATGGAATTTATAGGAATACATTTAGATAAAAATTTGAATGAAAATGTAAGCGGTGAATGTTTTATAACGACTCCAGAGTCAAAAGTGAAAGTACTTCGCATCCCAACAGATGAAGAACTTGTAATTGCACTTGATACCGAAGAAATAGTAAATACGCAACTAGTAAACAACTAGCAATTAATATTTTTTCTTTATTAAGCGCTGGTTAACTGCCGGCGTTTTTTATTTTTAAATATCGAATAAATTATCTTAATATAGTGTAAGAGAATAATTATGGATATAAATCTTTTTCTATTAACATTCATTCCTTTATTTGTAGCAATAGATATTATTGGAACTACTCCGGTATTTCTTGGCTTTACAGAAGGTGTATCAAACTTCCAAAGGAAGAAGTTGATTTGGGAAGCATGTTTAACTGCCTTCATTGTAGCTATTGCATTTCTTTTTATGGGTAAAGCTGTTTTAAGATTTTTAGGAATTACTATAAATGATTTTAGAATTGCTGGGGGACTAGTGCTTTTAATATTGAGTATTAATGATATTGTTTCTACTTCAACCGAAAGCAGACGCCATCCACACACTCATATAGGAATTGTTCCACTCGGCATTCCATTAATTATGGGGCCAGCTGCTTTGACAACAATTCTGATTTTAAATGATAAATATGGGTTCCTACCAACTATTTCTGCAATGTTAACAAATTTTGCTATTATTGTGTTAATTCTTACAAATGCAAAATGGATTACAAAAGTTTTAGGTGAAGGCGGTTCTAAAGCATTTGCAAAGATTGCATC
>VGVY01000091.1 GCA_016873835.1 Ignavibacteria bacterium | reverse complement strand
TTTTGCAGTAACTGGCGAATTAATATCAAGATTGGTTGATAAGGAAATGTCTGCTGGCTGGCATGAAGTTACTTTTAATGCTGCTGATAATGCAAGTGGTGTTTATATTTATAGAATTAGTGCAGATCAATTTGCATATTCCAGAAAAATGATTTTAATGAAGTAATCTAATTTATTCATGCCCTCAATAACCCCAACCTCGGTTGGGGTTATTTATAACATTTCAAATTATTTATTCTGTATATTTTAAATGAGAAATTGTTCATAAGAGTGAACAATTATTTATTGAAATAGACTAATAACCTTTATTTAGTCATTGTTAAATGGCATTATAGTTGTGAAAAAATGATTCAATTAATTATAGGTTTGTCATGAAAAAGCTAATTGCAATTCTTTTTATACTCCCTTTTATTTTGTTTGCTCAATTCGAAGTTGGTGCAGTTAAAATAGGCAGTTACAGCCCAAATGCGACTGAAGGCGGATTTATTATTGGTTACGAAGGAGGCTGGAATATTGATGAAAGTTTTCTTTTTGGTTGGAGTATTGATTGGTTTAGAAAGAATTATGTGGATAGAAAATTAGTAGCAGAGTATAATGAATTTTTTGGACCAATAAATAGCAGTCTGAATGAACTTAGAGCAAAAACAGATCTTCACTCAGTTCCATTAATGTTTACTATTAACGCTGGATATCCCATAGCACCACGAGCAAGAGCTTTTGTAACTGGAAGCGCGGGCCTAGAAGTATTACTTATTTTTTATAGAAATTATCAAAAACCGGAAGATGATGAATTTCAAGCTGCGTTTGATTTTAGCTGGAGAATTGGCGGGGGAATTTCTTATGAATTTGGAACGCGCTCAGATGCTTTTGTTGAATTAACTTATCATAATTCTAAACCCGGTTGGGAATATGAAGTTCGAGATAGTGCAACTGGAAGAACAAGAATATTTGAAAGAAGTTTTAATATGAGTGGTATGATGATGAGAGTTGGATTCAGATTTTTCTTTTTTAATTAAATTGAAAAAAACTTATAATCTCAAACTGTTTAAACTACTTTCCGGAGCTTTTGAGCATATCTCCAAATAATAATACTAAAGAGAACGAGAAAAAGAGAATTAATAAAAATCGCTTTTGGCGATCCAAGTATTTCTGCAACTGAACCAATCCATAAAGAACCAAGCGGATAAAATGCAAAAAAGCTAAATGTATAAAAACTTAATATCCTTCCTCTGAATTTTTCTTCAACAGTAGTTTGAATCAACCCATTGGCAAGATTAAACATTGTTATGATAAATCCGCCAATAAAAACAAGCAATATCAATGATAGAAAAAGTGTTCTGTTAAATGAAAAAATTAAAAGTAATATTGGAAGTGTAATAGTAGCATAAGTTAAATATTTTCCTCTCGTAATATGTTTATTGAATGTTGCTATTATCAAAGCAAAAATTACAGCACCTAAACCTCGAGCAGACTGTAGGAAACCATTTGTAGTTGCGTCTCCATGCAATATTTTAACAGCCCACGCTGGGAAAAGTGTGACTAAACCCATTCCAAAAAAACTTAAGAATGATGTAATTGCAATTATAGCAATTATAGTTTTTTGGGAGCGTAAGTATGTAAAGCCATCCTTCAATTCGCTGAAAATTGAATGACTCACAATTGAAACCGTACGTGGCTGTAGCTTCATTCGTTTAAGGTTGTAAATGACTGCAAGAAATGAAACACCGTTGATTATAAAACACCAGCCTGGTCCTAAAAGTACGTATAATATTCCACCGAGAGCTGGACCAATTGCTGTTGCTGTATTAAACATTGTTGAATTAAGAGCGATGGCATTTGTTAAATCTTCCTTTTCGACAAGTTCATTGACAAAAGCATGGCGAGCAGTAGCATCGAATGAATTTGCAACTCCCATGAGAAAAGATAGGATAATGATTAGCCAAGCTTGAATTATATGTGTAAATGTTAACAGAGCTAAAAGAAAAGCTAAAAACATCATTGCAGCTTGAGTTGCAATCAAGATTTTATTTCTCGCAAAACGATCTGCAATAACACCTCCGTAAAAAGTAAAAAGCCAAGCGGGAATTCCGGCTGCAAAACCAATATATCCTAAAAATGCTGGTGAATTGGTCAATTCAAAAACAAAAAAAGCTAATGCAGTAGACTGCATCCAAGAACCAAACAAGGAAATCATTTGTCCCCAAAACCAAAGACGGTAATTAGGGTATTTTAGTGCTGCAAAAGTTTCCTTCAATGAAAATTTATTGAAATACTTTTGTTCAGATGGTAGTATTTGAGGTGATGGAGTTAGGTTCTGCATTATTATGGTTAAATATTACAAATAGCAAAATACGAAATTCTTACGTTGCATAGTAAAAGTGAAAAAGTAATTCCTATTAGTTCAGAATATTTTTATTTTACAAATTAATAATCGTAATTGAGTAGTGGGATAATGAAAAAACAAAAAACCATTCTTTGCATTTCTAGTTATGAAAAAGGATTTGATTTTATGAATCAAGCTAAAGATGAAGGTGTGCGCGTATTACTATTAACTTCCCAAAGTCTTCAAAGTTCGCCGTGGCCAAAAGAATCTATTGACGAAATTTTTTATATGCCTGATTCAAACAAAGAGTGGAATATTGAACATATGATTAAAGCTGTAAGTTTTTTGGCTAGGAATGAGAAAATAGACTTAATAGCAGCATTAGATGACTTTGATGTTGAAAAAGCTGCACTTCTAAGAGAACATCTTAGAATTCCGGGCATGGGTGATACAACTGCAAGATATTTTAGAGATAAACTTGCAATGAGAATGCGTGCAGAAGAATCTGGACTGCTTGTTCCTCCGTTTGTTCATATTTTGAACTATGATAATATAAAATCCTTCTTAGCTGTTGTAGAACCGCCTTATGTTTTAAAACCAAGAATGCAAGCTGGTGCAATTGGAATTAAAAAAATTAATTCAGCCGACCAGCTATGGAAAAATCTAGATATTCTTGGCGACCGCCAATCGTATTTCCTTTTAGAAAAATTTATTGAAGGTGATATTTTTCATGTAGATAGCATTATAGTCAAGAAAGAAGTTTTATTTTCAATATCACATAGATATGGATTACCTCCAATGGAAGTTGCACATGAAGGAAGAGTTTTCTCTAGCATTACTCTAAAACGAACCAGCAAAGAAGCTAAGGTGTTGTCTGAACAAAATGATAAATTGTTAAAATCACTTGGACTTGTAAAAGGAGTTTCTCATACAGAGTTTATAAAAGGGAAGGATGGAAAATTTTACTTTCTAGAAACTTCAGCCCGTGTTGGCGGTGCAAATATTGCTGATCTTGTTTACTATGCAAGCGGACTTAATCTATGGAAAGAATGGGCAAAGTTAGAATTAAACGATAAATATGTTTTGCCTAAGTTTACAAATGGTTATGCTGGTATAATACAATCGCTTGCAAAACAAGAATGGCCAGATATGAAAGCATTCAATGAACCTGAAGTTGTATGGCTTCTTACAAAGAAATTTCATGCTGGATTAATAATTTCATCCTTAAGTTATGACAGAGTAAGTGAATTAATGAATAGATACACCGACAAATTCTATTCAGAATTTTTTACAACTGCACCTTTACCCGAAAAACCAACAGAGTAATACAAAAAAGTGCAATCTTATAATTATGTGGTTTTGTATATTGTTAATAACAATAATTAATTATAAGGCATATATGAAAAAAATATTCTCCTATTGTGTTTTGTTATCATTAATCATGTTATCAATTGCATGCTCAGGGGAACCGCCAAGCGTTAGAGTTAAAAATGAAAGGTCTAATAAAGCTAACGTTCAAATAAAACAAGCTGACGGTAATACTATAAATATAAATGATGTTGCTGGCGGTTCTGTTTCGGGATATAAGGATTTAGTTGAAGGAGCGACGCAAGCAACAGCTGTCATTCAGAGTGAACAAGTATCGCCATCGTCACCATTTACAGTAGTAAAAGATAAAAATTATACTGTTGTTGTGACTAATTCTAATCCTCCGACTTTGCGGATTGATTCTGAAGATAAATAATAAAAGTTTTTAATTTAACGGATAAGAGCAATGAAATTGTTTGTTGCTCTTATTTTTTCTGTATTTGTTTTGTACTTATATAGTTTAAAATTTTGTTGATTACGTGGTCAATTCTAGGGTAGTCAGGATTTATTTCTTTTGCAGTAAGAAAATATGATATAGATTTTTCTACATCGCAGTAAAGCCAAATCATACCAAGCATTAATTGATAATCCAATGAATCCTTATTAAGGTTATTTTGATTTTCAATTTGTTCAACTAATTCAGGACATGGGCAATCATCATGTATTGGGTGGGCATTAACAATGAAGTCTATATCAACATCAATCAATTCAATAAAGTATTTATATGCATCCTCCATTTTTCCAGTTTGAGTATAGCAAATAATAATTTTTCTTTTTGCAAATTTATTGTTTGGATTTGAATTTAAAAATTCTTGCAGATGAATTTGTGCAGCAGAATAATTTCTTGCCATAAAATATTGATTGCCTAACATTTCATTCATCTTAAAACCATTAATTTTTTGAAAAAGCCTCTCTTTATTTGAGAGGCTTTTAAAAAATACTAAATTATTTTACATATGGAAATTGTTTTACTTCAGTTTGTTTCCATTGTGTTAATCCATTAGTTCCCATCCAATCATAGTTCATAATATTAACACCAAATAGTAATGATTTTGCATTGTAACCCATTACTTTTAAGATTGTTGCTGTCTGTGCAGAAGTTTGACCAGTATAGCAATAGATTATTATTTCTTTGTTTGTTGGTAAAGTTTTTAGGAAAGTGGAAAGTTTTAAATCTGCTTTTGGAGTATATTGAATTGCACCAGTTATATGACCAAGTGCATAATGTGCTGAAGACCAATAATTTACTATATAATAGTTCGATAGATTTCCAGTAACGGTGTTCCAAGCGATTTTGATATCACCAAATGGATCTGCAGAAGCTAAAAGTTGATTAATTCTAGCTTCAAGAATTTCTTTTCCAGTTTTTTTCCCGGTCGTTAATGTTGGAAGACTTCCTTCAGCACCCTTTGGATAATTTGTAGTTACAAAATTTGTGTAATTATTTCCGATGTTCGGAGTCCACGAATTTGCTACTTCACTATTCCATGAGGACATTCCAAACTTTAATGAGAAAACATTATTGTAACCTAATAATCTTAGCAACGCAGTAGCATATCCAGAAGTTTGACCGGAATAGCAAGCTACAACTATCATATCATAATTGGCCGCATTGATTGATTTAATATGAGTTACCAAATTTGGTAATGCAACATTTACAGCTCCTTGAATATAACCCTTACTTGTAAAGTCAGCGGCAGAGCGGACATCAATGACATACAATTTACTCGCATTTGCAAGTTGCTGATCTCTTACTTCTTGAGCTGATTTAATTGCCGGATTGGAGGTATTGAGATAATCTCCATTAGCTTCTAAGTATTTAATTAATTCTTCAGCTTCATTTACTACTTGTTCTGGTTCTGTTGAATCTTCGCTACATCCGGTATAAATAAATAACATTGGCAGAATCAACATCAAATAAAACAGCTTTCTGAAATTCATTTTTTTACTCCTTTTGTTTTTGTTGAATTAGTTATTGTAATTAATTATTTAACTCCCCAACTGGTAGGAAGTTTATTGTCTACTGAAATTGATTGAGTAGATGCAACTTCCCAATCAAGTAAATCACTTCTAAATAAATACAACTCTTTATTTTTAAAAGAACCGTCTGTGTTTTTCATTATGTGACAAGCATCAAAACATGGTTTACCTGAACTAACTTGTGTTCTTGAGGTCCACTTAATTATGTTATGAGGGGTAGTATATTTATAATTTGGTTTAACATTATAGTTAGCAAGATTTGCAACACCATATTCTTTCCAACTATCAGGTGCTGTTAGCGATCTTCTCAAAAGTGCAAATTTAAATGGCTTTGTTTCAGGAATTGGATTCATTCCAATTTTATAACCCTGATATGATGGAATTCTTGCACCATCACCATGAATATGGCAACTGCCGCAATTGTTATAATCTTGCGAATGGCATGTATAACATGAAAGATTTTTAATATGAATTGAATGATAACTATTGCTTGTATTTATGTTATTATGACAATTTTCACATTTTGGAAGTAATTCCATTTTATAACGTTGATCATAAATTTTTCCATCACCATGAATTTCATTTTTTGTATGGCATGATAAACACGTAAATTGTTTTTTTGTTAAATGCACATCTGGTTGTGTTCCGGATGCTTGTCCGAAGTAAGCATGTCCGCCACGGCTCACATGACACGTTACACAAACATTTCTCATATCAGGAGATTTAACAAATTGATGTCCATTTGCTAATCCTCCGCCACCAGCATTTGGACGAACAATATGACAGTCACCACAAGTTGCATGGCACTTTCCACAATTAGTTTTATAGCCATCTTTCATTGCTTGTGATAACTGCTCGAATCCATTTGGTATATTTGGCAAACCTGATCTTAATGCAACCATAGATTTTTGTCCCCAGCCTTGCTCATGAAGACTATTCTTTGTGCCAAGGTAAATATCAGTATGGCATGTACCGCATTTTTCAGCAGAGCTGAGTGATGGTTTTTTCAAGAAATTTCCAGAATGAGCTTTTGTTTTATCGTCTGTATTATCAACTCCATTATGACATCCAATGCAAGGTATTTTTCCATGAATGTTTTTCTTAAATGCTTCATAACCGGTTCCGCTCAAATATACTCGATCATAAGGCTCATAATGAGGTGCATCCCCACCACATCCTCCGCCTCCGGTTACTGGAGGATCGGGTGTATGAACTTCTTTCAAATGAGTGTAATTTGTATGGCATCCTTCACATGATGAAACTGATTTTGAAACTTGTTCCGTTGGGTCTATCAATTCTTCTTCAATTCTATCCTTACAGTTACTAATCAATATAGAAAGTATTATTAAACAAGAATAAGCAAGAAATTTTTTGACTCGCATTACTTTTTCCAAATTTTTTACCATTCATTGGCAATCATAATGCCAATGCAATTTTGCAACTAAAGCGAATTTTTATTTTATGAATGAAACGAATTGTTCAAAGAGAGTTATAAATAATTTAGAAAAAATAGAAAAAACAAAGTAAGCAGCTACAAATGTTGAAACGTTGTTTCAGGAAATTGGAACGACTGGAACAGTTTAAGAATTCAAATTAAGCTCTTTCAACTTACGCCAAAGAGTTGTTCTTCCAATTCTTAAATGTTTTGCAACATCGGTTTTATTCCATTTGAATTTTTCAAGCAAAACTAACATATCAGTTCTTTCTTTATTGGAAGAAAAAGTTTGCTGTTTTACATTTTCACTTGGGCTAAATTCAGTTAAGCTTGGAGGAAGTTTACTTATTTCAATTACTGTTGATTTATTAGTTCGAACAAAAGCATACTCAATAACATTTTCTAGTTCACGTATATTTCCAGGCCATGAATATTTTAACAATAAATCCAGTGCATGCTCTTCGATTTCATTAATTTCTTTTTTATAATAAATAGAAAATTTAGCAAGAAAATGTTTTACTAAAGGAATGATATCATTTTTGTGTTCTCGTAATGGAGGCAGATAAATAGGAATTACATTTAATCGATAAAATAAATCTTCTCTGAACTTTCCTTTCTTTAGCGCATCCTTTATTTCAACATTGGTTGCAGCAATGACCCTAACATCTGTAAATCTTGTCAGTGATTCACCAACACGCTCGAATGTTCCTTCTTGCAATACTCTGAGTAATTGTATTTGCATCTGCAAAGGCATTTCTGCTACTTCATCAAGAAAAATTGTCCCCTTATCTGCAATTTCAAAACGACCAATTCTATCTTTTATTGCATCTGTAAATGCACCTTTAATGTGTCCAAATAATTCGCTTGCAAGTAAATTGGAAGGAAAAACGGAACAATTAATTTTTAAGTAAGGCTTATCTTTTCTAATACTAGTTTTTTGAATTGCATTAGCAATTAATTCTTTACCGGTCCCCGATTCGCCATGAATAAAAACTGGCGCATTTGAATCAGCAATCTCCTCGATTAAATCGAAAATATCTTGCATCTGTTTGCTATGGCCAATCATACCTTGAAATTGTAAATCTTTCAATAGACTTTTACTGATAGCTTCAAACTCACTAATATCTCTAAAAGAGATTATACCGCCGGTTGGTTCTTCCATTTCATTGTATAAAACTGCAGCGTTTAGTTTAATTGGTTTTTGGCTTCCATCACTTACTTGAATTGAGGATTCGAAATCATAAAGATTTTTTTTAGTTTTTAATACTGTTGCAATAGGGCAATCTGTGAAGCAAAATTCTGATCTGAAGATCTGTTTACAAAATCGACCAATTACTTCTTCACGTTTATGACCAGTAATTTTTTCGGCGGCCTTGTTAATGAAGTTGATTTTAAAATTTTTATCAACAGTAAAGACACCTTCTGCAATTGAATCTAAAATATGATCTTTAAGATTATCTGGAATGGACATAATGTTTCATCGAACAATTTGTTTCAATACATTGAAAAAAAAGCCGTACTTTAAGTACGGCTTTTTGTCACATTAAAAAATTAATTTCCAAAAACGTTTATTTTACCATTAATGTGCTTTGTCTTATCGATTATTTTTCCAGCTGTATTAATTACACCCTGATGACAAGTAGCACAAGCTGATAAAGTTGATGCCAAATGTCCGGCTGGAGGTAATCCATGGCAAGACCCACAAATACCTTGTGAGCCATCAACTTTATTCCAAATTGGTTTATAATTATTGCCAGTCATTTTATCAGCTGTATAAGCAAATGGATATTGTGAAGCTGATCTGTTAAATTCAAAACTTCCGTGGCAATATGTATTACTGCAAGTATTATCAGTAAAGTTATAAGATGCTGTTCCAACTCCAGTAGCTAAAGTACCAAATTTCACTTCTGCCTTTGGAGTACTATCAAAATGACCAGCCGCAGTAATATTAGTAGGAACAGTGTGGCATTCATTACATACAGTGTTTGAACTTAATGTTAGTTCAAATAGATGCTTACTATGTGCACCAACTGCTGGGTCG
The DNA here is from genome assembly GCA_016873835.1 of Ignavibacteria bacterium. Classification (GTDB taxonomy): domain Bacteria; phylum Bacteroidota; class Ignavibacteria; order Ignavibacteriales; family Melioribacteraceae; genus DSXH01. Next base: position 370 of record VGVY01000091.1, on the reverse strand, counting down.
CTTGTCAAGATAGCATTGTTAAGCGCTCTTGGCGGTGCAATTCTACTCGCATTTCCAAAATCACCGTGGCATGTGTTGCATGATTCTGGTCCGCCTGGTTTATTGTGACATGTATTGCATGTAGGACTAGAGAATCCTCCGCTATAATTTGAACCATGACAAGTTCTACATTGAGCCATATTCCAATTCAACCCGGCTATATATTTGCCATGAAACTGTGAAGAACTTGGATTCATTATATTGGAAGTGTGAACAGTAATAGTTGAATGACATTGGCTGCAAGATGGACTAATGCTGCTTCCAGCCCATGTAGTTCCGTGACATTGTGAACATGCATTCATTGTTTTATTAAATGCTTTGAAATACTTTC
>VGVY01000090.1 GCA_016873835.1 Ignavibacteria bacterium | reverse complement strand
AATAAATCATCGATATTAGCTGAGCCAATCAATAAAGCAAATGTTCTTATTGAAATTTCAGGTTTTAAGGCAAATGACTATTTGCTATTAATTGAAGGCAGAGTGTTCATAAAAGATTATCCGCTGGAAAAAAATACATTTAATGACGCCCTAGATCATTATTTTCTTGGGAGTGTTGATCTGTTTAAGAAATTAACCGATAAAGATTTAGAAAGATTAAAAATATCACTGGCTTGGTTTATTAAAAATAAAACGCGAATTAAGATTCATTATTTATCAAATTATCATTCATTAGAAGAATTAGGAAGAGAATTTATCTTTACAAAAGAGAGTTCCCATTATAACGATACCGAGTTTTAAACCACAAATCGGTTCAGAACATACCTTATAATGTATGCAGTTATTAATATCATTCCTAAATAAAGAACAACAGCTTTCAATGATTCCTTATTAAAAATTATAGTTGATATAAAACCACGCCAACCGCAGTCACTGCACCGATAAATTTTGAAAACTGTTATCTGTTTAACTATCTGTTCAAACATACTTTTTGGGCGTGATCGATGCAAAACGGAAGGATTTTTACATGCCGGACATCTGCTAAATTGAGGATTACGGTAATTTATGAACTTAGGCAATCTCATTTATTCATCTAATTATAATGACTTACAAATAGTAAAACAAATACGGAATCTTTTCACTTCTTTTTGGAATTTAAAAGATTTTTATACAATTCTTCATTAGCCAAAATGTTGGAAGCAATAATAAATTGAGAATCAACTTTAAGTGATTCCTTTATTCTGCCAGTTCTTCCAGATACTCGGGCAGCTAATTCTTCCTTTATAAATGAAATTATTTCTTCTTGATGCTTGTGAATCTCTTTTGTTTGATTTAGAGAAATTTGTTTTTTTGCTTCATTTAGTGTGCTAATAAATTTTTCGTCTAATTTTTCTTCATTAGCAGCTGATTTTAACTGATCAATAAGCTTTTGGGTCGGTGAACTTATTTCAAATTTAGAAGTTTTCAAATAATGAGTAAAACTATCAATTAATTTGTGATTAGAAATTTTTGTAAAATCTTCGGATGGATTATTATTGAACAAATAAGTAGCGAATTGAAAAAACATTCCCTCTGCTAATAATTTTTGAATAATAAATGATGTGGATTTATTGTTTACAACTGAATCCGGTGTAATTCCTCCGGCAGAAAGCACCTCCCTATTGTTATCAGTGTGAAACTTTCCATTTACTATCTTATTTCCTTCTTGAAATACTTTGTTCTTACTTGAATAATCTAATTTTTGTATCGATCTGCCACTTGGGGTATAATAACGAGAAGTAGTTATTTTTAATGATGTATTATATGATAGAGGGATAATCGTTTGTACAAGACCCTTGCCAAAAGAATTAGCCCCAACAATAACAGCGCGGTCATGATCTTGCATCGCACCAGCAACAATTTCAGAAGCTGACGCGGAATATTCATCTATTAGAATAACAAATTTTTTAATATTAGCAATTGGTTCTTCAGCAGAAACATATTTTTTTGTTTGAATCGTATCTCGTCCTTTTACTGAAACAATAAGTTCACCTTTCTTAAGAAATTTTTCACATACATCTATTGCAGCGTCAAGAAGTCCTCCTGGATTTCCTCTTAAATCGAGTGTAATACTTGCAATCGTTTTTTGAGCTGAAAGATCAAGGAGCGCTTTTTTTACTTCATCACCGGCAGTACGAGTAAATCCGCTAAGTTTTAAATACGCATTGTTGCTGCTTTCGGGATAAAATGCATAATAGGATAAATTTTTCACTTCAATTTCTTCCCTAATGAGTTTAAATAATATATCCTCTTGGGAACCATCCCTTTGAATTAAAATATTTACTGGAGTTCCTGGGTCACCTTTAAGATATTCACCGAGTTCATTATACTTTTCTTTATTAACCTTCACGCTATCAATTTGAATTATAATATCACCGATTCTTAGTCCTTGCCTTTGTGCTGAATATCCTTCGATCAAATCGACAATTGTAATGCCATCATTTCTTAATCCAATAGTTGCACCAATTCCTCCATACTTCCCTTTTGTAATTATATCAATATCTTTTTGACTTGCACCATCAATAAAGTTAGTATATGGATCCAATGATTCAAGCATACCATTAATACCGGCTAACATGAATTCTTCTGGATTTAATGGATCAACATAATTTACCGCTACTTCTTTGTAAACCCGTCCGAAAATATCTATCCCTTTATTGATTTCGAAATAAATATCATTATCCTTTGTTACAAATCCGGAAAAAAGTAAAATGATAATGAACACGATTAAAAATCTATTTCTTATAAACATCTATTTTCCCTTCATACTTTTCTAACTCAGTTATTATTTCCTTATGTATATCTTTTTTAGGAAGCATTCCATTAATCGTTATGAATCTGCTATCTGATTTTGCAAGCTGAACATAGCCCTTTCGTACTTTTTCATAGAAATCAAGTTTAGAAGTTTCAATTCTATCAAGATTCACTTTTTTTATTTTAGACATTCGTAATGCAACTTCTTCAATTGGAATATCCAGAAAAAAAGTAAGATTTGGAATTGCCTTGCCAATAACAAATTTTTGCAGTGATTTAACAAATGATAAATTTAACGACCTCCCATATCCTTGATAGGCAATGGAAGAATCATGAAACCGATCAGATAATACATAATAATTTTTTTCTAAATAAGGTAGAATTACATGATTAACCAATTGGGATCTGCTGGCAGAAAAAAGTAATAATTCAGTTTCATCAGACATCTGATGATTTTTTTTATCCAACAACACATTTCTTATTTTTTCAGAAATAAAGGTGCCGCCAGGTTCTCTTATTACTTTTACTTTATTGTTTCTTCTTGATAAAAATTTTTTTAAAAGAATTATCTGAGTAGATTTTCCGCAGAAATCTACACCTTCAAAAGTTATGAACATATCAGTACTGTTTTATTACGAATTCTAGTTTTTTTGGTCTTACGTCTATTAAATTTGTATTGTTTGGAATAATAATAACTGGTTCAATAGTTTCACCACTGCTTCGCAACACTTGCCAAAAATCAACATGGGCTTTAATGCTATCGTTTGTAAGTCTACCAATCTTACTAATTCCCCCCTTTAACACTACGCTTATTTTAGAAGGGAAAAGTACTAATTCTTTTGACGGAGGAACGTCTCTTAACTCAACAATAATTTCATCAAAAGATTTATCAACTATTTTCTGAACGTCAAATTCAATTAAGCATACTTTTGTATCAATATTGATACCTTTCAATTCCGCAATCGATAGTTCAGAACTAAATTTTTCTGAAACATTACTAAATTCTTTGAACTCAGTCAAAATAGTATCAATCTTTTCAATTACACTAAACGGTCCAGATATTTCAACTTCTTTAGGAGTAATAGTAATTTCGGATGCTACTCCGTAACCTTGAGCAAATTCTACTTTCATGTTTTGGCGAACTACTACTTTTTTCGTCAAAATTTTATCTACTTCAAAATCAATAAACGTTGGAGCAATTTCAATAATATGGAAATTACTAGTTAGCCAATTATTATTTTCAATCTCATTTCTTAAATCAGTTCGTTGCTTGCCGACTTTTCTTCTCGCAGAAATGCTGAAATCAATATTTCCGCCAATATTTAATTTAGCAAATTCCCAGCCTTTAGCTCTTATTCTAATGAAAACTTCTTTGTTTGATAATAAACCGGTAGTATAATTTTGAGGTAAATCGATTAACTGTACTGGCACTTTTATAGTTGTAATAAAATCACCTGAAAGTGTGACCGAGCCCCACAAAAAAATTGAAAATAAAATCACTACTGATACTGAAATTACTTTTTTCTTCATATGAAAAGATATAAAAAAAACTCCACTATTGTGGAGTTTCAAAAAAAATGGTTTGTTAGAAATATTTATCTGATTTGATCAAAAAAAGCAATCAATTCATCTCGATTAGCTCGAGAGATTTCACGTCCTTTTATTGGGAAATTATCAAAACTTCTTGCAAGGTGTCGTAGTTTGTGCACATTTAATCCAGATAATTCCTCAACAGATGGGATAATTTGTTCAGTGTATTCGGTTTCATTTTGCCGAATTTCTGATTCAACATTTTCTAATTCATGAATTGCTTGACTTCGTAATTCCTCTAATTTTGTCTGTGGCTTTTCAGAAAGCTTTGCTAGAGGTTTTCTACCTCTTTTTTTAGGTGTGCGAACATCTTTTACATTTTTTTCTTCATCTTGTTCTATTTTAACATCATCTTGTCTAACTGTCTTAGTGATATTTTCATTTATAATTTCTTGCGATTTGTCCTGATCACCTAATTCTTCTAATAATTGTTCATGATAAATAATATCTTCAAGTTGGTCATCCGGTCTTGGTATAACATGTGCGGAGATTAATTGGCTAACCCTTTGCGCGGCAGCAGCACCAGCATCAACAGCTGATTTTACCGCAGCAACTTCACCAATAATTTTTACTGTAACCAACGCTGCCGTAATTTTTTCTTTGCTGACTAATTTTACATTAGCAGCTTTTACCATTGCATCGGCAGCTTCAATGGCACCAATTAATCCTTTGGTTTCAATGAGCCCTAACGCTAACTGCATGATCTTTTAATTTATTTAGATCTTTTAGGGAGAATCATCTCAACATCAGAATGAGGACGTGGAATAACGTGAACTGATACTAACTCACCAACTCTTTGAGCAGCAGCAGCGCCAGCATCTGTAGCAGCTTTAACAGCGCCGACATCTCCTCTAACCATTACAGTAACATAACCACCACCAATCGTTTCCTTGCCAATCAGTTCTACTTTAGCAGCCTTAACCATAGCATCAGCTGCTTCAACAGCACCAACAAGTCCTTTTGTTTCAATCATTCCGAGTGCGTCAAGTGTCATAAGTTTGCTCCCAATTTTTGATTAATTTTGCTTTCAAAATAGTTTATAAAGTTAAAAATGTCAATCAATAATTAATCAATGTGTCAATTATACTTTTGCTTCGCTAAGTAATCTTCTAATAAAATTGAGGCTGAGTTCATGTCTAACAATGATTTATTGCGTCTTTTCTTTTTAGAACTTACTTTTTCAACAATTCTCTGACGTGCAATTTCTGATGAGTACCTTTCATCTACTAATTCAATCACGATTTTGAATTTATTTTCTATTTTAGTTTTAAATTCATTGATTAATGTACTTAATGGGGAATTTAATCCACTTTCCTTTTTCGGATCACCAAGAATTATCTTAGTCACATTATAGGTATTAATTATTGTTTCTAGTTCAATTAAAAAAATATTATCATTCGGTAAGGTAGCCAATGGATACGCAAATATATTTAACGGATCTGTTACTGCTAACCCAATCCTCTTTTCACCAAAATCAATTGCTAAAATTCTGTTTTCGTTCGAATTAATTGCTGGCATCAAATCTCTCAACGGAATAGATACCTTTAATTTTTCTCAGTCTTTCGATTAATTTATTAAGGTGCTCCAGATCTGTTACATATACAGTAATTGTTCCTTTGAATAATGATTCATGAGTACTGATATTTGCAGATTTTATGTTGGTATTTTGAAATGTTGTTATACTGTTGGAAATATCTTTTAAAAGTCCCGGCATATCTTCTCCTTTGATGATGATACCGGCTACGAAAAATGCTCCGTTATTTTTCGGCCAAGTAACTGGTACTACCCTACTCTCATTTGTTCTTGCCATCGTAATTATATTAGTGCAATCTTTACGGTGTACTTTAATTCCTTCTCCTATTGTTACAAATCCGATTACGGGATCACCTGGTATTGGGTTACAACATTTTGCATAACTCAGTGCAAGACCCTTTTGTTCGCCTTCAACAACTACTCCGCCAACAGTATGGCGAGCGATATCAATGAATTTTTCAAAATCTAAATCACTTGATTGTTTCTCCTCAACTTCAGTTGATGGATTTAGTAATTCCTCAAGATCTACCTTATCATGAGCAATAGCTTTGTAGAAACTTCTTAAATTTTCGAATTTTAATTTGCGAGCAAGTTTCGAAATGTCATCAGAAGTAAAAGACAGTTTCAATTTTTTTATTTTGCGTTCCCAAATCTCCTTTCCGCTTTCAATTAGCTTTTCTTCTTCCTTATTAATGAATTTTCTAATATTGCTTTTTGCTTTATGAGTCTGCACAAATTGCAGCCAGCTTTTATTAGGATGTTGATTTTTTGAAGTTATAATTTCAACCTGATCACCAGAATGCAACTTTGTATCTAATGGAACAATCTTTCCATTTACTTTTGCACCAATGCAATGGTCCCCTACATTACTATGAACTTCATAAGCAAAATCAACTGGCGTAGAATCGATCGGGAGCCTTCTTAAATCACCTTTCGGAGTAAAGATATAAATTTCATCCTGATAAAGGTTTAATTTAAAGCTTGCTAAAATTTCTTTTGTAGCTTCATCTTTTGATGTATTTTCAAAAATGTCGCGAACCCAATTTACCCATTCCTCAAGATCTTGCGTTGAAGAAGATACTTTTTCTTTATACTTCCAATGGGCAGCTACACCTCTTTCAGCAATTTCGTGCATCTTTCTTGTTCTTATTTGTACTTCAACAAGTTTACCATCCGGACCAATAACAGTAGTATGAATGGATTGATAATTATTCTTTTTTGGAATTGAGATGAAGTCTTTGAAACGATCTGGAATCGGTTTGTAAAGCTGATTAATTATTCCAAGAACATAGTAACATTCATTGGGATCATTACTTTCAAGAATAATTCTGACAGCAAGTAAATCATAAATATCTTCAAATGGACGATTTTGAAAAATCATTTTTCTATATACACTATACAAGTGTTTTGGTCTTCCACCTAAATCATAAATTAAATTATGCTCCTTTAATTTTTCAATAATTGGTTTTGTAAATTTATTAATGAAATACTCTCGTTCTTTCCGTGTATTTTTAATTTGCTTTGCAATATCGTCATAAGCTTCTTTATTCAGGTATTTAAATGCAAGGTCTTCAAGTTCCCATTTGACAGCTCCTAAACCAAATCGATGAGCAAATGGAGCATAAATCTCAAGGGTTTCTTTTGCTATTCTTCTCTGTTTTTGAGGATGAACAAATTCTAATGTTCGCATATTATGAAGCCGATCTGCAAATTTGACCAAAATGACACGCACATCTTTTACCATCGATAAAAGAAGTTTACGATAATTTTCAGCTTGAGTAATTTCTTGACCTTTAAAAACTCCACCAATCTTTGTTACGCCATCAACAATTTCAGTTACCTCTTTGCCAAATTCTTTTGAAATAAAATCTAAACTTAGATCACTATCTTCAACAACATCATGTAAAAGAGCAGTAATTACAGACGTATCATCAAGAGGAATATCCCTGGCAATTATCATTGCTACTTCATAAGGATGATTGAAATATGGCTCTCCAGATTCGCGAAAATCATTTTTATGCGATTCATAACTTAACTGAAATGCTTTTTTCATCAACTCTTCATTCAAAGAGGGCAAGTTTTGCTTGCATGTTTGGAGCAGTTCATCAAGCATTCTTTTATGCTTCACACTTATTGTAACTTCCATTAACTTCTCATTAGCCAAGTTTTATTTCTCTTTAATATCGTTAGTCAATTAATATGTTCCAAAAGTTCTATCACCGGCATCCCCAAGACCAGGAAGAATATAACCATTTTTATTTAATTGTCTATCATAAGCAGCTGTATAAATTGGAACTGATGGATGTTCAACAAACATTTTATCAACGCCTTCCGGAGCAGAAATTAAACACGCCAATATACAATTATTTGCTCCTTTCTCTTTTAAGGAATTAAAAGATGCAACCGCGCTTCCGCCAGTGGCAAGCATTGGATCCAATAGAATAGTCAATGACTCACCAAGTTTGTTTGGTGTTTTATAATAATAATCAATTGGCTGCAAGGTTTTTTCATCTCTTTGTAAACCAATATGCCCTACTTTTGCATCAGGAATCATTTCTAAAAATGAACTAACCATGCTTAGTCCAGCTCTTAATACTGGCACAAGAACAATTTGTTTTCTGAATTTAAATCCTTTCGTAATTTCTAGCGGTGTCTCTACTTCATGCTCAACTAGTTCAAATGATTTTGCAATTTCAATTACAAGCGAATAAGAAACTCTATCCAGCGCTGCTCTAAAGTCTTTCGAATTAGTTAACTTATCCCTTAAAATCGTAACATCACGTTTTACAAGTGGATTATCCAGAATTACTAAATTTTTCATTTGAATTCCTTTTCTATTTTTCTTCCTAGTACTGATAGTAAATTAAGAAATGGTGAAAGAGGTGGAGTATAATTATAATTGACATTCGCTAATTCTTGAGCATGTAAATTATTTTGAATAAAAGTACTTACTAAATCACTATATCCAACTATTTCTTTACTTCCATAAAATGATGCTCCTAAAATTTTTTTTGTACTTTTTTCAACTAATAATTTCCCAAAAATACTTTGAGAGTCTGGCATTACTTTTATGATATTTTGCGCAACTGAACTTACGGAATGAAAATTATATTTATGTTTTTTTGCTTCCAATGAATTTAAACCTACGATTGCTAAATTTTTATCAAATAATTTTATAGCAATGTTTTTAACAATAGGTTTTGTAAAACTATTTCCACCGGATGCATTCTCACCAGCAATATGACCCATAGAATGAGCAATAGTTGCGAGCGGCATGTATTCGTGTTGCCCAGTAATTCTGTTAAGAACTTCAACACAGTCTCCAGCAGCAAAAATATTTGGATCATTGGTTTTCATTCTTTGGTCAACTTTGATTCCTCTAAACCTACCAACTTCTAATTTAGAATTAATTGCAAGATTTGCGTTAGGCTCAAATCCGATTGCTTGTATTACAAGATCATAATCTAATTGCCATCCATCTATTTTTATACCACTTATTTTGTCTTCAACTCTAGAAAATTTTAATTCATTTACACCACCTAAAAACTCAACTTTATTATTTTTCAGAGTTTCTTGGATTAGTCTCTGTAATTCTTCATCAGCTCCTGGAAATGGTAAATGCTCTTTGTCCAATAAAGTTACTGAATATCCAAGTCGTACAAATGCCTCAGCTGATTCAATACCAACGAAACTTGAACCGATTATTAAAATTTTTCTAACAGTATTTTTTTCAAGGTAATTTCGAATGTTGAGCAAGTCATCAACAGTCTTAAAAGTAAATACATTTTTAAATCCAGAATGAAGGGCTGGAAGAGTTTTCGCTTTAGAACCAGTTGCAATAATTAATTTGTCATAATTGAATTCAACCAGTTTTTGATTACTTAGACTTTTTATATAAAGAGTTTTCTTTCTTCTATCAATTTTTTCTGCAAAATGCTTCAAAAGAACTTTGACACCTTTTTCTTGTTCAAAAGAACTTTCTGAATAAAAAATTATGTCCTTATAATTTTTTATTTCACCAGACAAAACATAAGGCAGTTCGCATGTGCCAGTTGAAATGTAATTGCCGGCTTCTAACATTACCACATTTGAATCCGGAGCAACTCTTTTTGCTTTTGCAGCAGCTGCCGGACCGGCAGCATTTCCTCC
>VGVY01000089.1 GCA_016873835.1 Ignavibacteria bacterium | reverse complement strand
TTGGCACCATATCGCTTGCAAGTCTAATACCCCTTTTTCTTGCTCGTTCGTTTAAATTATTGTAAGCATATTCACCGCCAAGTTCCCATGCTATTTGATAATCATACAACGAATAAGCTGAAGAAACTGCATCAATGTTTCCAAGAATATGTTTAATTTTTTTTGATGCATTACTTCTTTCCCAAATTCCAATTAACCATAAACCATTGAATCCCCACTGAGCAAGTGTATCAATCTCTTCATCGGGAATTTGATCGAGTGTTTTTATTTGGCGTTGATATTTTTTTGATAGTTGATCGAGCCACACATAAATATTTTTTGCAATCATCACAACGCGCGGCATCCAGTCTGTATCCGGTGTGAAATTTTCTAATTCTGCATAGTCTTTCCAGGATTCGATTGCATATTTAAATCCAGATTTTCCGAGTACTAAAAAATCTTGTGAATCTTTATCTGATTTATAAATTGGTACTGCAGTCGATGCTCCACCAAATCCTCCAAAACCAAGCACAATATCTTCTTTGTATAAATCTTTGCTGCTAAAAATTCTTCGTAAAAATTTTTCATCAATTAAAACTCCCCATTTCTCACGAATGAATTCTAATTGAGCTTCTAAGTCATGAGGATTAGAAAATATAGGAGTTTTAAGAAATGTGAACAGATCGTTATCATCAATTTTTGCTTCATCTATAAAAAATTTATCAAGTTCTTCTATTACCTTGGCAAATAATTCTTTATCCTCTAAATGGTCTATACCAAATAACTCAATTATATTTTTATTTGAGGGATTAATGTTTGCAAAATGGAGAAGTATCATCTCCTCTAACGATATTTCAACATTTGATTTGCTGGCAGTGTAAGAATTCAAATAGTCAAAAACACTAACTTTACCGCGGTAAACTTCCATAGGCGGAAAGATTGTAGTAAAATCAAAAAGAACTTTTCGAGTTTCTTCTTCGCCAATGGTATTGTGAAGATGTTTTAATGCTTTATTAAAAACACCGGGATTAAAATTTGTTTCATAAATTCTAAAAATGAAATGATAAATTTCATCCAAAAGTCCGACTGCATTTATGTGACCAACTTTTACTTTATCAATTTCTGTTCTTTGAGAATTTATTTTTTGTACGAACAAACGGACTGAATGAAAATCTGCAAATACAACATTTCCATTCATAGAAAATAATAAATCATCAAACTGATATTTTTTGCGGACATCTTTTGCAATGTGGAATTCAAAAGTGGAAAACTTATTTTCCTTAAAATGCACGGTTCTATTTTTATTTGTTCGAGTATTTCTCAATGTTCGAAACTCAGTGATTGTATAATGAAATATAAGTAAACTGCACTTTGCAATTAACTAATATTCTATTTCCACTTAATATTACAACCAATACTCGGCTTTTGATTTCTATCTACTTCATTTCCGCTCAATATTGATTCTAATGCATCCCTCAAACTATTTCCAGTAACTGGAATATTATTCCCCGGTCTCGAATCGTCGAACTGACCGCGATAAACAAGTTTCAAATCTTTATCGTACACAAAAAAATCAGGTGTACATTCAGCTTGATATGCTCTGGCTACATCCTGGGATTCATCATACAAATAAGGGAAGGAGAAACCAAGTTCAATAGCTAATTCCTTCATTTTTTCTGGTGAATCTTCAGGGTAATTTACTACATCGTTTGAACTTATAGAAATAAAAGTGATCCCTTTCTTTGAGTATTCATTTGTTAATTTTACTAATTCATTGAATATGTGTTTTACATAAGGACAATGATTACAAATAAACATTATAACCGTTGCTTTGTCGGATTTAAGCCGGTTAAGACTCAACATGTTCCCACTTACAACATCGGGTAAATTAAATTTTGGTGCATCAATTCCTAAATCTATCATTGCAGATGGCGTTGCTGCCATAAATCCTCCAATCACATTTTACTTTTATTTAAAAGTAAATGTAAAACTAGTTAAGTTCAAATGCATAATAATCTGTCGAAATTATTCAAAAACAAGTATTTAGTTATTTAATTGAGAACCACAGAGAGTATTTTTTTTAGTATATTTTCACTCCAATAATCAAAAAAGAAATGTCGATAACTCCATTGATGGCTCAATATGCACGGATAAAGAAAAATTATCCTGACACTATTCTTTTATTCCGTGTTGGTGATTTTTTTGAAACTTTTGAAGACGATGCTAAAACAGCCTCAAAAGTTTTAGGGATTACATTAACAAAGCGAGCAAATGGAGCAGCCGGCGAAGTTCCCCTAGCCGGATTTCCTCATCATGCTATTGATAATTATTTACCAAAACTTGTGCGAGCCGGTTTTCGAGTTGCTGTATGTGAACAATTAGAAGATCCAAAATTTGCAAAAGGAATAGTTAAACGTGATGTCGTAGAAATTGTAACTCCAGGTGTTGCAATAAACGACAAACTTCTTGATCATAAAAAGAATAATTATTTACTCGCAATTTATCTTGAAGATGAAATTGCTGGATTAGCCTTTACTGATATTTCAACCGGTGAATTTCAGTGCTATCAAGTTGATAGAAGAAATTTGAATCAACAAATAAATTTAATTAATCCATCAGAAATTTTAATTCCAAAAAGATATAAAAATGAATTAGAGCCTTCTATTCAAAAACAATTATCTAATGTACGGATTACAAAAATTGATGATTGGATTTTTTCCTATGACTATGGAGTTGACTTACTTAAAGCTCATTTTAATACAAAAAATCTAAAAGGCTTTGGAATTGAAAATTTGAATTCTGCAGTTTGTGCTGCTGGAGCTGCACTTAATTATTTACGTGAGACCCAAAAAGCTAATCTTACTCATATAAATAAAATTACAAGATTTAATCCTTCTGATTATATGATTCTGGATTATTCAACAAAAAAAAATTTGGAAATAGTTTTTACAATACAGCAAGGCGAAAGGGATGGAACATTAATTTCGATCCTTGATAAAACTATTACCGCAATGGGCGGCAGAATGCTCAAAAAATGGATTACTGCCCCGCTTAACAAATTAGAACCTATAATTAAAAGACAAGAATCAGTTGAGGAATTTGTTAATAATAAAAGACTTCGTAAAAATCTTCAAAACGAATTAAGTGAAATTAGTGACTTAGAAAGATTTACATCAAAAATTTGTACTGGAAGAGTAAATCCACGTGAATTGATAAATCTTAAAGATTCTCTAAAAAAAATCCCAATCCTTAAACAATTGTTAGATCAAGCTACAGTTGAAACCATTTCAGTAATTAATGAAAAACTGGAACCATTAGAAAAACTTGTTGAGATAATTGAAAAAGCAATTTCAGATAATCCTTCATTGACACTTTTGGATGGGGGAGTAATTAGAACTGGATTTAATAAAGAATTAGATGAGATTAGAGAATTATCTGCTAATGCAAAAAATTGGATTTCTGATTTACAAAAATCAGAACGAGAACGGACAAAAATCTCTTCACTCAAAGTAAGTTATAATAAAATTTTCGGTTATTATATTGAAGTAAGTCATGCTAACAAAGAAAAAGTTCCAGAAAATTATATTAGAAAACAAACTCTAGTTAACTGTGAACGTTTTATTACGCCTGAATTAAAGGAATATGAAGAAAAGATTTTAAATGCTCAAGAAAATATCTCTAAATTGGAATTTCAACTATTCGAACAAATTCGTAATACAGCAGCAGCATACACAGCAGAAATTCAAGAGAATGCTCGACTAATCGCTATGCTGGACTGTTATCAATCATTTGCACAATGTGCTGATGATTACAGCTATATAAAACCAGAAATTAATAATACCGATCAAATTGAAATTTTAGACGGAAGGCATCCGGTTGTAGAAAGAATACTTCCACCAGGAGAAAAATTCACGCCAAATAGTTGTAAACTCTCTTCTAGTGATGACCAAATAATTATATTGACTGGTCCAAACATGTCCGGCAAATCAGTTTACCTAAGGCAAATTGGATTGATTTCATTGATGGCACAGATAGGTTCATTTGTACCGGCAAAAAATGCTAAGCTTGGATTAGTTGATAGAATTTTTACCCGAGTTGGTGCAAGTGACAATATTTCAGCTGGTGAATCCACATTTCTTGTCGAAATGCAAGAGGCTGCAAATATTTTGAATAATGCATCATCAAAAAGTTTAATATTATTAGACGAAATTGGTAGAGGTACTAGTACATTTGATGGGATTTCTATTGCATGGGCGATAACAGAATTTCTTCATGAAAATCCAAATCTTTCTGCAAAAACTTTATTTGCAACTCATTATCACGAGTTAAATGAAATGGCAGAAATATTTCCGCGAATAAAAAATTACAAAGTTGATGTAAGAGAATTTGGCGACAAAGTAATTTTCTTGCATAAAGTTACAGCTGGAGGAGCCGATCATAGTTATGGAATTCAAGTTGCACAAATGGCCGGACTGCCACAATTTGTTACTTCCAGAGCAAAGGAAATTTTAGCAAATCTTGAAAGTAAAGAACTTACCCCATATGAAATAAAAAAGGAAAAATTAGCCAAACTTAAAAAAGAAGAGGGATTTCAAATAAATCTTTTTGAAATGAAAGATGAATTATTAAGGAAGGAAATTTCCGATATCGCAATTGATGAATTGACTCCAATACAAGCACTGAACAAACTAAACGAATTAAAAAAGAAACTCGATGAGAAGAATGATGAAAAATAATTTCAACTTGTTCCGCATTTTGATCCCTTTTATTATTAGCATTCTATTATTGCTTTTATGGAGCTGTAAAGAAAATTTAAGCCCTGAACAAACTGCATATATAAAAAGAATAGAAGATCATCGAAATGAGTATAATGAATGGATGAAAGCAAGCGCAAGCTCACCATTTAATTTAAAAAGTAAAGTCGAATTTCACGATTTGAATTATTTTGATATAGATCCAAATTTTGTTTTCAAGAATAAACTAATACAATATGATAAAAAGGACACAATAACAATATATGGAACAAAGGGTGAGCCCAGAAAAACTGTTCGGTTTGGATTTGTTAACTTTACTTACGAAAAAATAAAATATAAAGTCAACATTTATGAGAGCAGTTCAAAAGTTGGCGAAAAATATTATTCAATTTGGTTTACCGATTTAACCACAAATATCGAAACATATGGAGTCGGACGATATATTGATTTCGAATTGAACAATGAACCAAATTATGAATATGTAATTGATTTTAACTTAGCATATAATCCATATTGCGCATATAATTCAAATTTTTCATGTGCGATACCAACAAAGGAAGATTTTATTAACATTGCAATTACAGCCGGCGAAAAAAAATTTCATGATTAAAACGGAGAATTAAATTGGTTATTATTCTAGAAAAAAATGCAACTGAAGTTCAAATAAAAAATGTAATAAAACATTTAGAAGATTATGGTTTTGAAATTCATCAATCTCAAGGTGTTGAAAGAACTATTCTTGGCGCTATTGGTGTTCAACCCAACTTTGATACAAGAAAAATAAAAATTCTTGAAGGAGTCTCTGACGTTTACAGAGTAACTTCGCCGTATAAATTAGCCAGCAGAAGTTTCCATGAAGATAATACTGTTATTAAAATAAAAAATGTTGAAATCGGAAGTCAAAATATATCCTTGATGGTTGGACCTTGTTCTATTGAAAACGAAGCACAGATTTTTAGACTTGCTGAAGTTGTTGCAAAGTCTGGCGTAAAAATTTTACGTGGTGGAGCATTTAAACCTCGCACTTCCCCATACTCATTCCAAGGATTGGGTGAAGAAGGGTTAAAATTAATCAGGCAAGCTGCTGATCAATTTAATCTACTTGTAATTACCGAAGTTATGCAGATTGATCATATAGATATGATCTACAAGTACACAGATATATTACAAATAGGCGCTCGTAATATGCAGAATTATTCGTTGCTCAAAGAACTTGGAAAAGTTGATAAAGCTGTAATGCTCAAAAGAGGAATTGCAGCAACTATTGAAGAATTACTAATGTCGGCAGAATATATTTTAGCAAGCGGAAACAAAAATGTGATTTTATGTGAGCGGGGAATCAGAACATTTGAAAAATATACTCGAAATACATTTGATCTATCTGCCATTCCGGTTATTCATAAAAAAAGTCATTTGCCGGTGATTGCTGATCCTTCACATGCAACTGGAATTAGAGATCAAGTTCCGCCAATGGCAAGAGCTGCCGTTGCTGCTGGCGCTGATGGTATTATGATTGAAATACATGATGATCCCGAAAATGCTTTATCCGATGGTCCGCAAGCTTTATTACCTGACACGTATTTGAATCTGATTGCAGAATTAAAATTAATTGCAACAGCTATAGGCAGAACTTTAGAATGAGTTTTAAAAATATATCTATTATTGGACTTGGATTAATTGGCGGATCTATTGCTAAAGCATTTAAACAAAATCAAGCTGATTTATTCATTTCAGCATTTGATAATAAAGATATATTGGCAAAAGCTTTTTCAGAAAAAGTAATTGATAATAAACTGAATAGTATTGATGATGCATTAAAATCTGAAATTATTTTTCTTTGCCTTCCAACCGGAAATACTGTTGAAATTTTTGAAAACTTATCAGATAAAATTTCTCAAAACCAAATTCTAACTGATGTGTGCAGCATAAAATTTAAACTGCAAGAAATTTGGGATAATAAAATTCGTAACGGAATTTATATTGGCGGACATCCAATGACCGGGAAAGAAAAAGGCGGTTATGAAAACTCTGATGCAACATTATTTGAAAATTGCGTTTATATCCTTAACGAATCTGCTAAAGAAATAGAGTCATTGAACAGATTTACTAACCTCATTAAATCAATTGGTGCAAAAATTACATTCCTTAATCCAAAAGTACATGACATTATAGTTGCCTCTGTTAGTCATCTTCCGCAGCTGGTTGCAGTATCATTGATAAATTCAGCTGGATTAAAAGACAGTGAACTAAACTTTTTTGATTTTGCGGCCGGCGGTTTTAGAGATATGACAAGAATTGGCGCAAGCGACTTTCAAATGTGGGAATCAATTATTCAATTCAATAATAGTAATATCGTTCAAGCAATAGATAATTTTATTAATGATTTAGAAGAGACAAAGAAGAATATATCAAACGGAAAAATTTCAACATTAGCAGACCGGTTTGAAAGCGCAAGAATAAAGCGAGATGAAATTCCTAAATCAACAAAAGGATTTATCAATTCTCTTTTTGATCTGTTTATTTATGTAAAGGACGAACCGGGAGTATTAGCAAAATTAACAACCGTTCTGTATAAAAATAATATTAATATTAAAGATTTAGAGTTGTTAAAGGTACGTGAAGGAACAGGAGGAACTTTTAGAATCTCATTCAATAATCAATCCGATGCTTACCGCGCAAAAAAATTAATTGAACAATTAGGTTTTTCAGTCAAGGGTTAAAATCCTTTTTACTGCTTCTGCACACCTTTCACCATCAATTGCAGCAGAGACAATTCCTCCAGCATATCCAGCGCCTTCTCCACATGGAAATAAACCTTTTATTTGTAAATGTTCTAAAGTTTCATCGTTACGTGTAATTCTAATTGGAGAACTTGTTCTTGTTTCAGCCGCCAAGATTTGAGCTTCATGTGTAAAGTAACCCTTCATTTTTTTATTAAATATTAGCAGAGAATCTTGAAGCATCTTTGAAATGTTTGAAGGTAAAATTTCATGTAATGGTGAACTTACCGTTCCAGGAATATATGAAGAAGCTGGAAGCGAGTCCGATATTTTTCCTTGAACAAAATCAGTAATTCGTTGAGCTGGAGCTTTAAGTGATTTACCTCCGGCAATAAATGCAATTTTTTCTAACTCTTTCTGCAATTGCAGACCAGCAAATACTCTACAATCATTATAGCTGCTCCAATCCTTTTTATCGATAGAAACTACCAAGCCAGAATTGGCAAATGGAGAATCTCTACGAGAAATGCTCATTCCATTTAAAACCAATTCATCTTTATCAGTTGAAGCTGGGATAATAATTCCACCCGGGCACATACAGAACGAGTATATTCCTTTTTCACCAATTTGGCATGCAAGATTGTAGCTTGAAGCCGGCAAGTTAGGATTTCGCTGGGCAGAGTGATATTGTATTTGATCGATCAAATGTTGTGGATGCTCAATTCTTACACCCATAGCAAAAGGTTTTGGTTCAATAAAAATATTTTTAGAATGAATTAAATAATATATGTCACGAGCTGAATGCCCTACTGCTAAAATAACTGCATCAACATTAACCTCTGTATTATTGTTTATTATTAAACCATTGATTTTATTTTTGCTAATTAGAAAATCTGTCACCTTAGATTCAAAATTAATTTCCCCACCATATTTTAAAACTGTGTTTCGAATATTTGCGACAACCTTAGGAAGGATGTTTGAGCCAATATGAGGATGAGCATCAATTAAAATTTCCTTTTGTGCTTCATGTTGAACAAGAACTGATAATATTTTTTGAACGTCTCCCCGTTTTGTAGCTCTTGTATATAGTTTTCCATCGCTGTAAGCACCAGCGCCTCCTTCACCAAAACAGTAATTCGAATTTGGATTAACAATTCTATCTTGCAGAATTAATTTTAGATCTTTTCTTCTTGATTGAACATCTTTACCTCTTTCAAAAACTAGTGGTTTAACTCCAAGTTCCAATAGCCTTAATGCAGCAAACATTCCAGCCGGGCCAAATCCTACAATTGCAATTCTTTTACATTTATCAATCACATGGTGATAATTGATTGTAGATGTTTCATCTGTAGGAATTTCGTTGATATATACAAGAACCTTAATTCTGTAAATTGGATTTTTACTTCTTGCATCAATAGATCTTCTTAAGATTCTAACCGAGGAAATTTCTGCAAAATTTAATTTTAATTTTTCAGCCGAAGCTTTTCTTAAAAAGGAATAGTCATTTACAAATTTGGGTGAGATTACTAATTCAGTTTCTTTTTTCACTGTGTCCCCTATTATGGAGAAAAATCAATTGAGAATTGAGAATGGCCAATTGAGAATTAATTCTCTTTTAATTTTTTAATAATTGAGATCAATAAACGAATTAATTCATCACAATCTTTATATAAACTATTGAATTCTTTTTCATTAATTATTAATGATCCAGTTAATAACTTTAACCAATATTCAGTTTCTCTTGCTTCTTTTAATGCAATTGAAAGTTTATTTTGAAAATCTTTTTTGGAAGATGCCTCTTGCGATTCTGATACATTTGCACCAATTGAAGTTCCACTTTTTAATAATTGATTAAGAATATCTTTAAGATGATATTCCTCTCTAACTTTTATTAAATATAATTTTAAAATCCTTGATGCAAATAAAAAACTTTTATCAACAATCGGATTTCCATATTCAACATGCTTTTCAAAAACAATCATATAATTCTCAATTCGCCATTCGCAATTCTCAATTAATAAGTTGCCTTAATCACTCCTCCATCAACTGCAATTGTTGAACCAGTAATATAAGATGCATGTTCAGATGCGAGGAAAAGAATTAAAGAGCCTACTTCATCTGGTCGTGCAAGTCTTTTTAACGGTACTTCATTAGCCATTGAGGCTAATACATGTTCATGAGAATC
>VGVY01000088.1 GCA_016873835.1 Ignavibacteria bacterium | reverse complement strand
AATACCATTTTTATCAAAGGAAGATTTAATCAAAACTAAAAGAGCTGTAGGCAGACTACAAGATAAAGCAGATTTAATAGCATTGGGATTAAAAAAAATATCCTAAAAGCATCACAGCGTTAAATCTCGCACTGCTTGTGCGAGTTTTTCAAATTACTCCTTTTATTTTGCAAAACATATTTTCGTCTGACTCAGTTGATGAAAATAAAAACAACCTATTTCTGCCAATAATGGCGGCAGAAATAGGATGGTCTCACGATGTGATAATACTTGAAAAGTGTAAGGATAATATAGAAATAGAATTTTATCTTAAAATGACTAAAAAATTCGGCTGGAAAAAGAATCTTCTAATCCAACAGTTTGAAAATCAATTTAATAAAAAAAATAAACGAAGTTATAGGTGAAAGCAGTAAAGTTTTTTTTGCAGTTCTTATTTTCTTCGCTCCTTCGAAATGACAATTTAAATATTATCTAATCAAATAAATTTCTTTCTGACGCTCGGATAACCATTCAATTCCATCTTTTGTTACAACAACCATTTCTTCAATTGTTGCAATGCCGTAATTATTAATCGTTAATCGCGGCTCAATAGTAAATATGTTTGATTCCTCAATAGGAATGAATGGTAAATTTCCATATCGCTCCCACTTTGGCCCAAGTAAAGCGCCACCATCATGAGCAGACCTACCAACTTGATGACCCAATCCGTGTGGGTATTCATCATAGCCGCTAACTTGAATATAGTTGCGAGCCACTTCATCTATTTTCCAACCTTCTTTGCCTGGCTTCAACTCATTTGCCGCACGAGAGATCGATTCGACAATTACATTGAATCCTTTCTGAACTTCATCAGGTGTTTTTGTCTCATGTGGTCTAAGGACATACCAAGTTCTTTGAAGATCGGAACAATAGCCTTTGTACTTAATTCCAAAATCCATGTTAATTACATGACCATAATCTATTTTGCGGTCTGTTGGACCGGAATGAGCACCAGCTGTATTAGGTCCTGTAAAAATGGAAGGGCAGTATTCTTTTTCCCAGGCAAGGCCAAATCCTTTTTTGTCAACAAGCTCGTGAACAAAGGCAGCAACTTCCTTTTCTGATTTGCCGGGTTTTAAGAATTTTGAAACATCATCAAAAATTAAAAGAGTTTCTTTAATTGCTTCTTTTGTAATGTTAATTTCCGACTGAGATTTTCTTCCGCGCAATGCAGCTACAATATCTTCTGATGATATAAGTCTACTTGTATAATCAGTTTCTGCAAAATGATTAAGAAGTTCTAAATAAAGTCCATAAGTTAATCCATCAGCTAAACTTGAATTTCTAGAAAAGTTTATAGCAATTTTTTTAGGATTGTATGGTGTTATAACTTCTAAAAATTTTTCTTTGATCGATTTTAAGTATGGATGAATTTTTTTAAACGTACCGATTGCTTTCATGTTTTCAAATTCGAGAGAACCGATAATTGCATTAGTATCGCCATTTTTTGTGATTATAAAAGCAGATTGCCACGTAGCATTTGTTCCAACCAGCATTTCCATCATTGGGTCTTTCATATTGCCAGTCTCGCGAACAAAAGTGATCCACATATCTATATCTTTTTCGATTAATATTTTAACAGCTTGGTCAATTTTTTCAAATATCATTTCTTTTTGCATAATTCACCTTAGTAGTTGAAAAGAAGTATTGTAAAAATGCTCATTCTTAATTGAAATGTCCAAATCGAAAGTAAAAAGTGAAAAAATGGCAGCAAGGTTTTATCGATAATTATTTTTTATGAGCATAATAAGAGGATTGTTTATATTTCAACCCCTTAATAGAAAGGCTGATTTGAAAACACAATTAGTTAAAGTTGCAGTCATAGATTTATACAATAATGAAGAGAATCAAGGGATTCGCTGTATTAAAGATATTATGAATGAACTTGATTGCAACTATCCAAATGTGTCACTTGACTATAAAATATTCGACACGCGTTTTAAAGGGGATTTGCCCGGAGAAGAATTTGATATTTATGTTTCCTCAGGAGGACCAGGAAGTCCATTTGAAGGTGAGGGTAAAAGATGGGAATTGGATTATTTTAAATTACTCGATAAGCTTTGGGCACAAAATCAGAACAACTCTACAAAAAAGCATCTCTTTTTCATTTGTCATTCATTTCAAATTATGGCTCGTTATTTCAAGTTTGGAGAAGTTATTCCTCGGCATTCAAAATCATTCGGAGTAATGCCGGTGCACAAAACAGAATTTGGAGAAACAGACAATCTATTCACTGGATTGAGCGACCCATTTTTTGCTGCTGATTTCAGAGAATGGCAAGTAGTTCAACCGAATCAAAAAATATTTGCTGAGCTTGGAGCAGAATTACTTGCATTAGAAAAAATTCGTGTCGATGTTCCTCTTGAAAGAGCAATGATGGCAATAAGAATTTCAAAGGAAATAGCCGGCACACAATTTCATCCCGAAGCAGATCCAGCAAGCATGTACTATCATTTCAGAAAACCTGAAAGAAAAGAAAGTGTAATTAGTAAATATGGAGAAAAAAAATATTGGGAAATGTTAAGTCTTCTTGAAGATGAGGATGGAATTAAAAAAACCAGAAAAACTGTTTTACCGAATTTTTTAAAAGCTGCTGTTGAATCTATAGTAAAAAACAATTCTTAAATAATATTGTACTTATCCCTTTGGCAAAGTGAAAGAGAAGGTAGTTCCTTTGCCAACTTTACTGGTTACCCAAATTTTTCCCCGGTTTCTTTCAATCATTTCTTTGCATAGTAATAAGCCTAGTCCGTTTCCTTTTTCATCACTTGTTCCATAAGTTGTATGATGCGAGTCAATTCGGAAGAGTTTTTGCAAATCTTCTTCTTTAATGCCAACACCGGTATCAGCTATTGAGATTTCAACTTCTTTGGACTTTACAACTGAGGTAAATTCGATTGACCCTTCATTTGAAGTGAACTTGATTGCATTAGAAAGTAAATTCTGTACAACAGAAAAAATCATGTCTTCATCTGCAAACACGAGTGAAGTGTTATTCACATTATTTTTTAAGCTGATATTTTTATGGCTTGCATTATCTTTCAAGAGTTTAATTGCTTGAGTTACCATGTTTGTTATATTGAATGTAATTGGTTCGTAAGGAATTTTACCCGTTTGTATTCGTGACCATTGTAACAGATTTTCTAGTAAGGAAAAAACATTTTTTGATGACTCGTTAATTTTTTCAGCAAAAAGTTTTATCTCATCTTTGGGTAAATCATCTATATCCTCAATCAAAAATTCTGAGAAACTTAACAAGGATGTAAAAGGACTTCGCAGATCGTGAGCAATTATTGAGAAAAATTTATCTTTAGAAGCGTTAATATTTTTCAACTCTTCTTCGGATTTTTTCAGTTGATTGTTGATAGCCTCAAACTTTTCTACCAAATGCTTTAGTCGTGCTTCATTTCTTTTTAGTTCAGTTATATCTCTGAGAATTCCTCGATAACCGATTATATCGCCTTTTTTATTTTTAACCGGCATCGCTGTTTCAAGAACAATAGCAATCTCTCCACTTGGTTTTTTGATTTCAATTTCATAATTGCTTACATAGCCTTTTTTTTCAAGCTCACGTTTAAATTTATCTCTCTCTTCTGTATGTAAATAAAACTCTTTGATAATATTCGTTCGATTAAAGTCATCAAATGAATTAAAGCCAAACAACTGCATTCCGGCTGGATTTAGTTCAACAAATTTCCCGTCCAAGGTGCTTTCATAAACAGCATCTTTAAGTTCCATAAAAAGCGAGCGGTGTTTGTCTTGTGCTTCGCGAAGTTTTTCTTCAGTTTTTATTTGTTCAGTTAAATCAACTACAACTCCTACTAAAGCTATTGGCTTTCCTTTCTCATCACGAACTACAGAAGTGGAAAGTTCGATCAGAAATTCAGCACCATTTTTCTTTTTATTCAACAACCTTCCTCTCCAGCCCTTGTTCATTGTTCCAGCATGAATCTGCATTATAAGTTCTTTATCGTTTTTTTCTGATCGGATAATTTCAATATTTTTGCCAATCACTTCCTCTGCACTGTAACCGTACATATTAAGAAAGGCTTTATTAACGAAAAGGATTTCGTTATTCATATTTGTGATATTTATTGCATCGCTTATTGAATTGATTGTATGAAGAAGTAAATTTAAATCTGTAGCCGAGGTTATGTTTTCAGGATTCATATAATTTAATTTTAGTGTTGGTATTTGTAAAATATTGATGGGAAATATAAGAAATTGAAAAAAACATTGTTGTTTAATTTAGAGTTAGTGAGAGTATTTTTTAGAGCCCTTTTTCAATCGATCCATAATTGCCAAACCTAGTCCTTTTTCTTTTATAGGTTCAACTAAAATTACATCAACTTTTTTATTTTCAAATTCATGAAGGAATTTAAATAAATTTGCAGCAGCTACTCGTAAATCACCTTTTGGAGAAAGCACTTTAAAGTTAGAAAAGGAATAATTCGCATTTACTTTTTTAAAATATATTACTCCAACAATAGAGCTTCTAAATTTATTTGCTGAAGTGGAATTTAAAAAATAGAGAGGAACAGAAGGGGAATAGTGATAAGGTAGTTGACCTGGAGAATTTGGTTTTGCTTTCAGAATCCTTCTAATTTTTATTTTACCCACACTATTTTCGATTTCTTCCTTGGATAATCCACCGGGTCTTAATAAAATTATTTCTTTGTCTCGCACTTCAATGATTGTTGATTCAAGACCCACATTGCACTTACCGCCATCTATAATCAATTCAATACTTTCCCCTAAACTTTTATAAACGTGTGTTGCATCAGTCGGGCTTAAGTTTCCAAATTTATTTGCACTCGGAGCGGCAATTGGAACTCCGCTTTGTTTTATTAAATCAAGAGCCACCTTATGGTTAGGCATTCGGATTGCAACGGTTTCATTTCCAGAAGTAACAATATCAGGCACAATATTTTTTTTTGGTAAAACAAGTGTTAATGGACCTGGCCAAAAACTATCGATTAATTTATCTATCCTAGTATCCTTGTAATATGTAAATTTTGCAAGATCACTCTTTTTAGCTATATGAAGTATTAATGGATTAAAAGATGGTCTTCTTTTAACTTCAAAGATTTTTGCAACAGCTATTGGATTCAACCCATCCGCCCCTAACCCATATACAGTTTCAGTTGGAAAAGCAACAAGTTCACCGCTTTTAATAATTGCGGCTCCTTTCAAAATTGTTGTTCTATTTGCTTTAGAAATATTCAATTGAATCCAGTATTTATACAAATTAATATAACAACTTTGCCTAATACTTGTATATAGACTATTTTTGATCAATCACATAAAAATAACATACAATGGAAGAATTAAACCAACCAAAAGCTTTTTGTAAAGCATTAGCAATGGAGAGTCAAAAAATAATTCTCTCTTATTTTAGATCAGAAATAAAAATCGAGACTAAGTTTGACAAATCGCCAGTTACAATTGCCGATAAAAAAGCCGAAGAAATTATGCGCAGTATGATTCTTAAAGAATTTCCCGAACACGGAATTATTGGCGAGGAATATGGCGAACAAAATTCAGATGCAGAATACAAATGGATTCTTGATCCAATTGATGGAACAAAAAGTTTTATTTGCGGCACTCCTTTATTTGGGACTTTAATAGCACTGGTTAAAAATGATAACCCATTATTGGGCGTTATAAATTTACCAGCACTCAATCAATTTTTGATTGGAGATAACCTTTCTGCCGAGCTAAACAACAATATAGTTTCAGTAAGAAAATGTGAGAAAATTGAAGATGCAGTTCTTCTTTCTTCGGATCAACTAACGGCTGAAAAGTATAGAACTAGAGATGGATTTGAAAAATTAATCCGACAAGTAAAACTTTACCGGATGTGGGGAGATTGTTATGGTTACTATTTGCTTGCAAGCGGTTATGCTGACATAATGATAGACCCTATAATGAATAAATGGGACTTAGCGGCATTAATTCCAATAATTAAAGGAGTTGGCGGTACAATTACAGATTATTATGGCAATGATCCTATGAAAGGGAATAGTATTGTAGCCACTGGCGGTCTTATACATAATGAAACACTAAAGATTCTGAATCAATAGCACTCATTATTATCTAAAAAATTATAATTGAATCCTTTCCTTGTTTACTGCATCAAATCTTCTAAACAAAATGGAGAAATAATGAATAATGTAGTTCAAGGAACTGATGCAAATTTTCAGTCAGAAGTTTTACAAAGCGAATTGCCAGTATTGGTCGATTTTTGGGCACCATGGTGCGGTCCTTGCAGAATGGTTGCCCCGGTTGTTGAAGAAATTGCAAATGATTTATTAGGTAAATTAAAAGTAGTAAAAGTTAATACAGATGAAAATTCTGGTGTTGCATCTCAGTATGGGATCATGAGCATACCAACTCTAGGAATTTTTAAGAACGGTAAATTAGTAGATGCAGTAATTGGTGCTGTTCCAAAACAGCATTTAGTTTCCAAAATCTCACCATACCTCGATTCGGTTAACTAATCTTTAAAAAAGAAAAGCGGCTGATCAGGCCGCTTTTTCAAGAAGCTGTAAATTAATTATGCTTCTACAATTGCATCAACTGCACAAACTTCTACACATGACTTACAGTCATTACAAAGTTCTGGTGCAATATAGGTATGATCATCTGATACAGCCGGTTTTGAATCTCCGTTAAAAGAATATTGTTCCCCGGCGTTGAAAATAGCATTGCTGTCACATTCATCAACGCAAGCTGCACAGCTGATACAGTCTTCGGTAATTACCATGCTTCGAAGCTCCTTAAATGGTTTATTCATTAATGAATTCGGTTTATCCGTGCAATAATCTTGCCGCAATATCCTATGAATTTAAACCGAAATTTCTGGAGTTTTATTAATTATGAAAAAATAGTCTGAATGGAATTGCGAGAATGAGAAATTATATTGAAGTAAAAACCCGACGATTTAAATACCGTCGGGTTTTATAATAGTGCGCTATTGAATTAAATTACCATCGCCGTCAATATGTTTTACTTCATAACCTACTTCATTTATGCTTTTTTCTATTTTTGATCCATCACCAACAATTACCCAAATTAAATTATTCGGAAGTATAACTCTATTGGCAGCGTTTTGAACGGTTGTTAAATCTAATCCGGTAATTTGGGCAGCATAAGTATCATAATAATTTACTGACAATCCATAACGAACAATATTACTAATTGAACCAAGCACTGAACTGTTTGTCTCCCAACTTCCCGGTAACGATAGAGAATTTTGAGTAACTACTTTATTTAGTTCATCATTAGTTATAGGTCTTGTGCTCACAAAATCTTTTATCTCTTTCATAAATTCTAAAATGGATTCTTTTGTTTTATCAGTTTGAACAAGTCCATAAAATAAATATGGTCCTTGCGCTTTTGCACCAAGAACAAAACTTCCAGCACCATACGACCAATGTTTGTCTTCACGTAAATTCATGTTGATGCGCGATACGAATTGACCTCCAAGAATTGAATTAAAAGTTTCAATTGCAATTCTATCTTTATCTGCATAAGGAGGAGCCGTTTGTGCTGCAAAAATAATTGAAGATTGAGAACCAGGTCTATTCATAAAATAGATTACTGGTTTTTCCGATGGTTTAACTTCAGCTATATTTTTCTTAGGAACATCACCCGGTTTCCAATTTGCGAATAGTTTTTCAAGTTTTGGTTTTATTTCATTCATTGTTATATCGCCAACTATAATCAATGATGCATTATTGGGTTTGAACCAAGTGTTGTGGAATTTTATTAGATCATCTCTTGTAATTTTTTGAACTGTTTCTTCGTATCCAGAGCCGCTATACGGAAATCCATATGCATGATCTCTTCCATAGATATATTGAGGAACTACTCTCAAACCCATTTGAACTGGCGATGATTTTTCTTGTTTAATTTGAACAATTCTCTCTTTTTTTAATCGATCAAGTTCTTTGTCTGGAAAAGATGGGTTGAGAACTATGTCTGCCATTAAGTTTAGTGCCGGGTCAAGTGTAGATTTTAAAGATGTTAAAGAAACAGAATTCATATCTAAATTAGCACTAGTACCAAGTTGTGCGCCAAGCATTAAAAGCTCTTCACTTATTTGAAGTGCATCTTTTGTTTTTGTCCCCTCATCAATCATTGCCATTGCCAAACTTGCAGTTCCTGGAAGCGCAAATTGATCAGAAGCAAATCCACCGTCAAGCAGTAAATTGAAATTAACCATCGGAACAGATTTTCTTTCTGCCAAATAAATTTTCATACCATTGGATAATTCTGATTGTTCAATTTTTGGAAAACTTGCTTCGGGTGCTTTACCGGTTTCTGGCAGCTTTGTTCTGTCAACATCACTTTTTGTTGTGGAGAATTGTGGGAATGGATGAATTTCTAAGTTGAAAACTCCGTCAGCTAACCAATTGTTGGCAGCGTTTTTAATATCAGCTAACGTTGTTTCATTGACATACATCAAATAAGTTTTATAATAATCTGGCGAATTGCCATAAACTTGACTTTGAGCAAGAATGTCAGACTTTCCTCCAAATCCGCCAATTCTTTCAATTCCTCTTATGAAATCAGCATTGAACTGTGTTTTAACTCTTTTTAGTTCATGCTCTGTGACGCCTGATTTGAAAATTTTATTCAACTCTTCTTCAATTGCATTTTCAACTTTTGTTAATTCAACCCCTGGTTTTGCATCTGCAAGAATTACAAACTGACTTCCAATTTCTCCACCACTGTAATAGGCAGCAACACGAGTTGCAATTTGTTCGTCATAGACAAGCCTTTTATAAAGCCGGGAGGTTTTTCCTTGTGCTAATACATCGCTCAATAAGTCGAGATGTGCAAGTTCTTTGCTTCCCCATTGAGGAACATTCCAAACTTTATAGATTCTAGATTGCGGAACTCTATCTTGAGCGATAATTCTTTTACTGCCAGACATTTTTGCAATGTTTGTTTCATATGCAGCCAGCGGAGGACCAGAAGGAATATCACCAAAATATTTTTCAACTTTCGATTTTACATCTTCTGTTTTCACATCGCCAGCTATTACTAATACTGCGTTTGCAGCGCCGTAGTAAGTTTTAAACCATTCGTGAACATCTTCAAGTTTTGCAGCATTCAAATCTTCCATTGAGCCGATTACTGTCCAAGAGTATGGATGACCTTTTGGATAACTGTTAGTTGAAATTAATTCGTTAGACATTGAATAAGGTTCATTTTCACCTTGGCGTTTTTCATTCTGAACAACACCGCGCTGCTCATCCAATTTTTCTTGTGTTACTGCCCCAAGCAAGTGACCCATTCTGTCTGATTCCATCCACAAAACAAGGTCAAGCGCAGAGACTGGAACATTCTGAAAATAATTTGTGCGGTCCTTGTTTGTTGTTCCATTTAAATCTGTTGACCCAACTCTTTCAAGAACTTTGAAATAATCATCGTTATAGTTTTCACTTCCGTTAAACATCAAGTGCTCAAATAAATGTGCGAATCCGGTTTTGCCGGTCTTTTCATTTTTTGACCCGACATGATACCAAATATTAACTGCAACAATTGGCGCTTTGTGGTCTTCATGAACAATTAATGTGAGTCCGTTTTTCAATACAAATTTTTGGTGTGGGATATCAACTGCATCTGCTTTTTGTGCAGACAGTGAATTGAAAATACTTAATACAGCAAGAAGAGAAAAAATTACAAATTTTCTTTTCATATCAATCCTCTCTTTGGTTAATAAATTTTGTGAGTATTATTATGACGTTTTGAGATTGCAATCGTTTATAAAAATAAATAAAAATTGAGAACTTTATTTAGTGA
>VGVY01000087.1 GCA_016873835.1 Ignavibacteria bacterium | reverse complement strand
CTTTTGATTCGAGTTGCCATTTTTAGTGTAACTGTGCCTGAAATTATAATTGCATCTGCTTGCCTTGGTGTGTTTCGTGGGATTACTCCAAATCGGTCGAAATCATAATGCGACATTGAAGTAGCCATCATTTCGATTGCACAGCATGCTAGACCAAAACCAAGCTGCCAAACAGAAGAAAGACGAGCCCAATTCAATAAATCATCAACTTTTGCAATAACTATATTACCTTCGGTAAATTCTTTATCTAGTAATCCCATAATAATTTATTTCTTTCTCTCTTCTGATTTGTTTGAATTGAGTAAATCATCTAGAATTGGTGGTTTAGGTTCAGGACGTGCCCATTCAAGATCACCTTTTCGCCATTCGTAGGCCATACCAAGGGCTAAGATTAATAAAAATATAATACCAACCACAAATCCATAAACCCCAAATTCTTTATATGTAAGTGCCCAAGGGAAAAGGAGAACTACTTCCACATCAAAGATTAAAAAGATTAATGCAACTACATAAAAGCGAATATTAAACTTTACCCAAGGTGATCCTTCTGGATTTTCACCGCATTCATACACCTTTTTCTTTTCATAGGTTGGTCGATTAGGTCTAATCAGTTTATTTAAAAATAATGTTATAACTACGAAAACAATTGCTAATATGATAAATATGAGGATTTTTCCGAACTCTGTAAGCATGACCATTAAAAAAAGTTGGGCAAAAAATAATACTTCCACGTACTTTTGTCAAGGAAACTTGAATAAAGTTTGTTTTTTACTCATTCATAGTAAACTTTATTATGTATTACTGAATCATTATATTCATTAAGTTGTTAAATTAATAGCAAAAGATTTTTTTTACATGAAGCTTTTAAACAAAACATTAACAATTTTATTCTTTTTTTCTTACCTACTGATTTTTGCTCAATCTCCGAATGTCAATTGGGTGAAAGTATACGAGTCAACAGAAAGTACTGTTTATGTTGACACTTCCAATATTAAAAAATTTGATGAGCAAATTTCAGCACTAGGTTTCTATGTTTATCCATCGCCAATTGAAATTACAGAAATCAAAAAACAAGCGGCATCTGCAAAAGCTAGAATCTTGTTTAACAATGAACTAAGGAATTTTACAGTAATTGGCACATTATATTATGATTCAAATTGGAAAATCATTGGTGAAACTACTTTACAATCCTATACTTTAGGAAATATTTCGGTTGGTGAACCAATCGATTCTAGTAAAGTTATGCTCTCTATTTATAATAAATGTCTTGAGAAATTGGATTCGATTAAAACTAAACCAAATAGAATTGAATTGACTAAAACGAAACGAGAAAAAGTTGAACCACCAATTGACACAGTTAAAAGTGATAGAGAGAAATTAACAGCGAAATTCATTGATAAAAAACTTAATGAAGAAGTTAATATTTCTATTCCCAAAAAAGCTGATAAATTAAAAGAGGAAAAATCTTCAATAATTCCTACTTCAACAAATCCCCAAACTTACAACCCGACAAACGAGAAAAATGTAAAAGGAATGATTTTCTCAGATGGAACGTTTTTCTGTTTTCAAGTTTCTTCTTGGAAACTTAAATCACAAGCTGAGAGAGAAATTAGCAATTTAAAGAATCAAGGCCACAATGCTTTTGTAACAGAAATTAATTTGCCTAACCGTGGTGGTAATTGGTTCAGAGTAAGAGTTGGCTATTTTACAACCCTTGAAGAAACTGAAAATTACCAGAGAAGATTCCGCAAATAATTATTTAAACTGAAAGGAAAAGTAATGAATCGAATTCGGATTTTATTCGGAAGTATAATATTTATAATGGCTATTAATTTATTTGGGAATTATTCAATGATTAATGCACAAACTCAAACAAAACCGAAGAAAGGGAATAAAATGGGAAATGATGCTATTAAGTCTAACGATGACTGGAAAAAGGTTCTAACAGAAGAACAATATCATGTTTTAAGAGAGAAGGGAACAGAAAAACCTTTTACCGGAAAATATTGGAATTTTAGTGGTACGGGGAAATACAACTGTGCTGGATGTGGAGTAATATTGTTTGATTCGAAGACAAAGTTTGATGCCGGTTGTGGCTGGCCTAGTTTTTATGATGTTGTTGATAATAAAAAAGTAATTCTTAAAGATGATCTTAGTTTTGGAATGCACCGAATAGAAGTTTTATGTGCAAATTGTGGAAGCCATTTAGGTCACGTTTTTGATGACGGTCCAAAACCTACCGGACAAAGATATTGCATAAACTCAGTTTCCATTTCTTTTGAAGGAGATAAATAGAACATCCTTTATTTTTTGCATTCACTATTTTCAGCAGAAGAAAATATTTTTGAAAATAAAAAATGATGTAAATATGAAAACAAAATTTTTTGTGATTTTATTACTCACGTTTTACATGAATAATAAAGGTCAATCTATTCGAGAGCATCAGTTAAATGAGATGGTAAAAACCGAATATGCTTTTGCTAAAAGTGCATCTGAAGTTGGTTCTAGGGATGCATTTCTGCAATTCATTGCAGACGAAGGAATTATTTTTAGACCTTTACCAGTAAATGGTAAGAAATTTCTGTCAGAACAAGAATCTAGACCGGGTTTGCTGGCATGGTATCCTGAATATGCTTATATGTCTGAATCTGGGGATATGGGTTTTACTACTGGACCCGCGGATTTTAGAAGAGACAAAGATAGTTCAGCTATTTGGTTTGGAAATTTCTGTACTGTTTGGAATTTGCAAAAAGATGGTACCTGGAAATTTTTAATTGATATCGGAAATTCCACTGCAAAACCAATTACAGATAAAATATCAATACCAATAAAAAATTACTCAACTTTAATTAATACCGTTCAACTCAAAAAATCATTTGGTGAGAAGAAATTAATAATTGAATTGGATCAAACATTTAACCAGCTAATTAAGGAGGATTATCCAATCAATGTATATAGTAATTTCGTTAATCAAGAAACTCGACTTTTATATGATGATGTATTCCCAGTTGTTGGCGAAACTCAAATAAAAAATTTTTTAAGTGAACTGAAAAATTCCTTCCAATTTTTTGTTATAGATGGAAATATTTCTACTGCAAACGATTTCGGTTATGTATATGGTTCACTCGAAGAAAAAACATTTGAAAATGATAAAGTGAAAAAATTCAATTATTTGAGAATTTGGAAAAAAATTAAAGACAATTGGATTATTGCTTGTGAAGTTGTAAATAAGCTTCCCAATTAATTTAAAGAACCTCAGACTCTTGTTAAATAGTAAATTCTTATTTATATTTAGTCTAAATAAAAATTACATTTATTATTTTTACGGAGGTTCAAATGTTTTCTAATTTTCGCAATTTGACAATTCTAACAATTTTGACAACCAATTTTTTATTTGCCCAATCTGATCAATTTTTTGAATCTAAATCATCTTTTTCAGGATATGGCGAGCTACATTATAATCAAAATCAAAAAGAGAAAGAATCAGCATCAAAAACATTAGATTTTCATCGATTTGTAATGTTTTTTGGTTATTCATGGACAGAGAAATGGTCATTTAAATCTGAAATTGAATTAGAGCATAATTTTGTTCAAAAAGGTGAAGGGGAGTTAGAATTAGAACAAGCATATGTGAATTATCATCATGCTGATTGGTTTGGTTTTCAAGTGGGGGTGGTGTTACCATCAGTTGGGTTGATAAATGAGTATCATGAACCACCTCTGTTTTTTGGAGTGGAAAGACCAGACTATCACAATAAGATTATTCCAACAACTTGGTTCGGAAACGGAATGGCTTTTTACGGCACTTATAATTTTTTTGATTATAAACTAACAATCATGGAGGGATTAAATAGTGATAAATTTTCTGAATCATCTGGAATAAGAAATGGGAGATTAAAAGGATTTAAAGCGAATGCAAAAAATCTACTTTACAACTTAAGAATTGATTATTTAGGAGTAGCTGGACTAAAAATTGGCGGATCCTATACTTTCAATAAAGCAACTGGTGAAACATCAACAAATAAAATAAGTTTGTTAGAATTTCACTCAGCATATCATCAAAGAAATTTTTATTCAGTATTTGAAATAGGAAACATTAGTTATGAAAAAGGAAATTTAGAATCCTCCTTCGGTTATTATTTTGATATAGGATATAACATATCAGATGCTTTCAATTGTGATACAAAAATAATCCCCTTTTTTCGATATTCTGATTATAATACTGCAGCTAAGACTAAAACGGGAGGAGATTCAGAAAAAAAGAATCATTTTACATATTGGATGATTGGACTTTCAGTCAAACCAATTCCACAAATAGTTTTTAAATTAGACTATGGTACATCCACCAAGGAATTAGGAAATGAAAAAACAAAATTGTTTAATCTTGGCATTGGTTATATGTTTTAAGAAAGGATAATATGCTTAAACTTATTTTTTTGCTTTTCTTTGTCTTTTCAACTTTTATTTTGACAAGCAATGATATAAAGATTGAGTCTGAAAGAATAATAAGAATCAATTTAGGGGATTATATTAACCTTCAATTTGAAATAGTTGGCATTACCCCTGAATTAAAAAATGAAATTGAAAAAAAAACAAATCAGAGATTTTTTAAAGATTTTGTTTATAAATGGAATATCATTAAACATAGTAAACAAATTGCAACGGCTTACGTAGACAACGTGTATGGAAAAACACAACCTATAACTTTTCTTGTAATAATTAATAATGAGGGCGAAATAGTTACCACAGAAATCTTAAAATACAGAGAACAGTATGGGGGACAAGTAAAAAATAAAAATTGGCTTGATCAATTTAATGGCAAAGATTTAAACTCTGAAATTGAAGTTGGTAAAAATATTCATTCAATAAGCGGGGCAACGATATCAGTTAATTCTGTTACGACCGGGGTAAAAAAAATCTTATTTCTTCACGCTGAATTAATCAAAGTGGAATGAATATTAAACTAAATCAATTAGATAGTTCATTAAAAAAATTTATTGCAGTTTATATAATTGTAATAATTATTGGATTAACTATTGGTCTTATTTATCTGAGTCAAACTACTTCAATAACTCCTAAAGGTACAATTGAGAGATTTTCAGGCAGTGAGATAAATGAAAGTGAATTTGAAATTGTAGATAGCTACCCAAAACCGATTAGTGAAATGTTAATAACAACTCATAATCACATACTCGGGTTATCATTTATTTTTTTTTCGATTGGAATACTTTTTTATTTTAATACTATTATCAAAGGTTTTTGGAAAATATTTTTGATGATTGATCCTTTGGTTTCACTTTTAATTACTTTTGGATCTATCTGGCTAGTTAGATATATAGATACACAGTTTATTTACATTACGTTTTTATCATCGATAGTGATGTATTTATCATTTTATATAATGTCTTTTGTAATAATTTTCGATTTGATTTTGAAGAAAAAGTAACGCGATTAAATGGTAATTAATTACCTACTTTTCAGTGAACTTACTTTTATTATACTTACTATTAAAATTAATACACCAATCCATTGAACTGGTCCAATAATATTATCATGGATTAAATATTCTAAAATCACTGCTGTCAGTGGAAAAGCAAGTTCGCAAATTGTAGCAACTGAAGCAGTAATTTTTTTTAGTCCATAATAATATAAAAATATTGCAGCTCCTCCAGTCGTTAAAGCAATTACTAAAAAAATAAACCATTGATTAGGTTGTATATCATCAATGCTTGATAGTTGACCTAAATAAATAGTAATTATTAGCATTATTACAGTTGCCATTCCAAATCTTAAATAAGTTCCAAGTTCAAAATTTACATTTCTTAAAGCACGTTTACTAAAAACTGTTGATGATCCAAAACTAATAGCTGCTATTAGAGAGAGGACTGCTGCAATTGTTGTTTTATCACTTGAATTTATTACTGGGATGGAGAAACCAAAGGTTAGTAAATAAGCTCCGGCAATTGCAAATCCAGCCCAAATGAAAAATTCCTTAGAAAGTTTTTCTCTAAGAAAAATTGCCGCTAAAACTATTGCAAATACTGGTTGAAGTTTTTGAATTAGAATAACAATCGAAAGGTTAACAAAATTAACATAAAATAATGCTTTTGTAATTGCCATCGTTCCTATTGCACCGCCAGTTAAAGCAACAAGGAAAAAAGCAATCCAATCTTTTTTATCAAGCGAAAAAATTTTCGATCTGTTTTTGAAAAAAATTGGGGAGAGAATTAATGCAACAATTGTGCTCTCTACAAATACAACTAAAGGAACTGGAAGGTTATAAAGCGATGGTCTTAAAACTATTCCATCGAAACCCCAAAGGCTCGCAGCGATAATTATAGATAAAGGTGCTAATCTTCCCATTTAAAAAGTAAAAATTTGATGCGAAAGATAGTTAAAAGAGTTAAGAAAAAAAGTTATTTAACTTGCCATTCATTAAATTTTAGTATTTCTATTAAACCGAATGAGTAAAATTACTCCTAGTGATGTTAAACCAACAAATGAACCAAGCCATACTCCAACAGCACCAAAGTTCAAAATAAAACCAAACAAATATCCAGATGGGATGCCAAGTAACCAGTATGCGCCAAAACTAAGAAACAATGGAATTCTTACATCAGTTAATCCCCTAAGAATTCCGATTCCGGTTGCTTGCAATCCATCTGAAATTTGGAACATGGCTGCAATGATTAATAAATTTGATGCGACTGCAATTACATCGTTATCATCAATATATATTGAAGGGATTAATTTTCTAAATAGTATAAGAATGATTCCTGAACAAAACATAATTGATGTAGAAAGTACAATAGCTGAAAATCCAGATCTTCTTACCTTTACAAAGTTTTTTTCACCGAAAGCAGTTCCAACCCGAACTGTGCCAGCAAAAGAAATTCCTAAAATAACCATATACGATATAGAAGCTAAATTAAGAGCTATTTGATTTGCTGCTAATGGAATTTTGCCTAGCCAGCCAACCATTATTGTAGCGAATGAAAATGCACCAACTTCAAGAAAGTATTGAAATCCGCTTGGGATACCAACGTTTGTAATTTTTTTTATAAGTGCACGATCAATTTTGTTGAAATTAATTTTAGGAAAAAAATCTTTAAGCTTTTCATTTTTCAAAACGAAATAGATAAGAAACAACATCATTGTCCATCTTGTTAGCGTAGTAGCGAATCCAGCGCCATCTAAACCAAGTTGTGGAAATCCCAGATTTCCGAAAATCAATACCCAATTCAAAAAAGCATTTAAAATGTTTGCTGCTAGTGCAATCCACATTGGTGGATTTGGAATAGCCAAAGCTTCTAAAAATTGGCGATAACATGAAAAAATTATGAATGGCATTATCGATAAAGAAAGAATCTGCAAATACGAAATAGAAAGTTCAGTTACCTCTGGGGGCTGATTCAATGACGGGATGAAATAACTTAGTATAATTACTAATATCATTAAGATTATTGAGAAAATTAAATTTACAAGAACTCCATGATTTAATATTCTGCCACACTCGCTCGGGTTATTTTCGCCTTTGCTGATTGCAATCAATGGAGCAATTGCCAAAGTCATTCCAAAGCCTAATACTACAATTAAGAAAAAAAGTCCATTGACCAATGAAGCTGCTGCTAAAGGAGCTGAGCCAATTTTGCCAACCATAACGCTATCAACAACGCCCATCATAATGTGGCCGAGCTGTCCAACGGAAATTGGAAACGCTAGTTTGATTGTCTCCTTAATATGTTGGCGATAGGAAATCAATAATTTGGTATATTTAATTATTATATAGCAAAATTTACATTACTTCTATCTAATCTCATATATGCATTTTAATGAAAAATATAGAAAGATTGTTTTTAGAGTTGCACCACTCATAATTTTAATAACTCTATCATTTGTTTTCATTGAGAAATGTTTACAGTTAAATTTTATCCAAGACGATGCATACACATCATTTAGATATGCAAGAAACCTAGCTGAAGGGAATGGTCTTGTGTTCAATATTAATGAAACTGTTGAAGGCTACACCAATTTCTTATGGGTTTTAATATTAGCAATTACTTATTTATTTAAATTTAATCTGGAAACATTCTCTCAGATATTTTCAATTACTTTTGGAATTCTTACAATTTGGTTTACTTATTATTTTTCCTCAAATATCTATAAAATTACAAATAAACAAGATGATAATAATAAATTCTTAACATTATTCATTATTTCTTTACCAAGTATTCTCTTAACTTTTTCAGCTCCTATGATCTATTGGAGTGTAAGCGGTATGGAAACTTCATTTTTCATATTTCTTACGATGATTTCTTTTTTTTTATTTCTTAAAAGCAATTATTTAAATGAGAAATGTTACAGTTTTGTATTCGTTTCTGTTTTAAATACTTTGACTCGTCCGGAAGGATTTGTTGTTTTTGTTCAGCTACTATTTTTTGGGTTATTGCTAAAATTTTTATCCCACAAATCATTAAATGCATCTCTGAGGATTAAAAAATCATTTGATAAAAATATTTATCAAACTTTAATAATCTTTTTTATCCCGGTTGTTATTTATTTCCTTTTTAGAGTTTATTATTACGGATATTTATTTCCAAATACTTTCTATGCTAAAACCAATTTTAGTACTGAATATCTAATAAGGGGCTTGGATTATTTTATAGATTTTGCAAAATCAAATTTATTATATGGAGTTGTATTAATTATACCTCTATTAAATTTTGTACAAAAATCTTTACGTATTGGAATTGTTTTATTCTATTACTTCATTGCTGTTTACATTTTATTAATTGTGTTTATAGGCGGAGATGTATTGCCAATACACCGATTTTTCTTACCAATATTACCGTTACTATTTACTTTCTCAGTTTTAGGTTTATTCCAATTAACAAGAATTAAAAAAGCACTGTATGAAAAAATATTTTCAGCTCTAATAATTATTACAGTAATTTTTTACTCGTTGGAAAATTTTGAACAGCAAAAAAATTCTATTCTTTTGAAAAGATCTTACGAAGCTGGATTAGTAAAAAAAATGAAAATTTATGGTGATTGGATCAAATACAAACAAGAAACTGATGGCAAAAATCTTACAGTTGCACTTTCTACTATCGGTGCATTCTCTTATGTATCTAATGCAAGGGTTATCGATCTAGTAGGGTTAACAGATGAATACATTGCCCATAATCCCAAAGAAGTTGTTGGAATCAATGTCGAGCTTCCGGTTCTATGGAAAGAAAGAGTTTACAACGCTGAATATGTTCTATCTCGTAAACCGGATTATATTATATTCCCGGCTGGAGCAAAACCAAGTGCATTTGCCGAATGTGCAATATTTGTGCAAAGTGATTTTTCAAAAAATTATTATTTACAGTTAATTTATTCTCAAGAATTAAAACAATTATTGCCAATATTTTCATTAAGAGAAACACCAATTGCTTTTTCAACTCCGACATGTGAAGTAAAATTTGTTAAATATTTTATTGAATCTAATAATTTACTTCTTAAATTGATTGAATCAGACAATATTAATTTACTTGAAAACATAATTGGAAAAACTGATTCTTCTTTAGCAGCTTGTCCACAAAGAGTTTCTGATATCCAAATGATTAGAGGAATGGCATATTATCATTCTAATAATAAACTAGAAGCAGAATTAGAATTTTTGAAATGTCTTGAATCTGACTCTATCAATATGGTGTCAAGATTTTATATGTATAAAATATATAATGAGCGTAAAGATTTTGGAAAAATGATTCATCAATTGAAATGGCTAAAGAGATATGCACCTTATGTTGTGCCAAATTTTGAGGGTGAATGATCAAAAGGGGAATTACATCATAAAATATAATTTTTTATATTTCGTCAACAAAAAAAGGATTTGTAAAGTGGGAAATATAGGCGCAACTGAAATAATTATTATTGCATTAATTTTATTACTTCTATTTGGCGG
>VGVY01000086.1 GCA_016873835.1 Ignavibacteria bacterium | reverse complement strand
GGATATTTGCCTGGCATAGAATTAACAGTTCTCTGATATTTTAACGCATCTTCAATATTAGTTTGAGGTTTTGCTGGCGGTTCAGAAGTGATTTGAGCATTAATAAAACTTGATAAAAGAAGAATAAGTGCGATTGTTGTAAAATTAGCTTTCATATTGATGTTCCATAGTTAATGGAAAAATTTTATAGTTAAAATTATTGAGTTGGGAATTAAAATGCTTGATAGTTATTAAAAGCCCCATATGAAATGGGGCTTTGCAAAATAGTTAAACCAATCTCACTTGAGTAACAGTAATTTTTTAGATTGACTAAAGTTTTCGGTTTCTAATCTATATAAATAAACTCCACTGGATAATTCATAATCTTTAGATTTGAATCGGACATTATGATATCCAGCATTCTTAAATTCATTAACTAAAGTGGCTACCTCGTTTCCAAGAACGTCGTAAATTTTTAGCGTTACATTTGTACTTGTTGGGAGTTCATAGCTAATTGTAGTTTCCGGATTAAAAGGATTAGGATAATTTTGAGCTAGCTCAAAAGCTGCCGGAATTTCCGAACGATTATTTATGCTTGTTGTGTTATTTGTTAATCTATAAAGAGAAGCTTCTTTTGTTGTATTATTATAATCATACAAAAAAATATTTTGCTGAGTAACAGCAAAAGAAGTTGAACTTGTTGTACCGCTAATTGTAGTTAATCCATTTGTAGTTAATGAACTCCAATTTAAGCCACCGTCGTTGGAGTAATAGAATAGAGGCTTTGAATCTAAAAAGCCAACCGTGCCAAAGTATAATGTGTTTCCATATTTGTAAAATATTTTTGGAATCTGAAATGAAGCAGCATCCGGTAGCCCTATGCTCATAGATTCCCATGCTTTTGCAGTTGCGTTAAACTTATAAACACCGTTACCGCCGGTAAATCCATAAATAGATCCATTATAATTAAGAACATACATTATTACCAGCGCCGGGTTTGTTACATTAACCAAGCTCCAGCTAGCGCCTCCATCAACAGAAACAACTGCTCCGAATCCGGCCAAAACAGAAACCATTGTATTTCCGGCTGCGGCAAAGTAAATCATGTTGCCGCCAACAGATGTGTTAATTATTGTTTCTTTCCATGTGGCTCCATCATCTAAAGAGGTATAAAATGATTTTCTGTTTGAAACGGCAAAAAGTTTATTGCCATCCGCCGCCATAAATAGTATTGCCCCATTGCCAGTAACGGCTGGAATGTTCGATTTTTCGCTCCAGTTTAAACCATCATCTTTCGATGTATAAAACCTCCAAACATTTTGCCCTAATGTTGTTGTTACTGCAAAAATCTCGTTCTTATGGTTGAACATATAATAAACATCATGCGGAAACTTATTTGCAATATTACCGCTCCACGTCTGACCGCTGTTATCAGAACGAAAAACACTAAAATTATTTACTATTCCGCTTAGAAAAAGTACTGAATTAGAAGAATGAATCTTTCCCGATATTCCTCCATTCTGATTGCTGACTTTTATCCACTGAGCAAATAGATTTATATTTATTACTGTTAACAAAAAAAGTAATTTTATTTTCATACTCCCTCCTGAGAAGTTTATTGTATACCATTGTCTTTTGTTCTATAAAAACCAAATGCGAATTCGATATAGTTACCCTCTATGGAGATACTTTTGGATTCGTATTCAGTAATAACAACTTTACACAAAATTTAATTCACTTTTACAGTTACACTTTTTACAATTTCTGAAACAAAATAATACTTCTTGCCGCCGGTAAAAGTAAAAGAATAATTATACTTTACAACAAAGACCATGCAATCGCCGCTGAAGTTTGCTAAATCAGCTGCCGGAATTGTATAGCTTCCATTATCAACTACTTCTTGGTAAACTTTTACTTGTGCTTTGTTGTTAATGTTCACAATCTGTATTAGTGCTTTTGCCGATGATGGATTTGACCACTTAACTTGAATGCCGCTAGCTTTTGTAACTGCAGAATTTGCAGTTGGCAGAGTTACAGAATAATCGTTTGGGCTTTTTGCACTTCCGGTTAGCGCCGGAACGCCGTTTGCACCCGCAACATTCCAACTATGATTTGTTCCATTCCAACTGAGATTTAGTTGATTTAAAGGATTGTTTATATCCGGAGCGGTATAATATGTTTTTGCGGACGCAGTAATTTTCCCGAGAGCATTATTATTTAATGTAACTGCTCCGGCATCTACACCGCCGTTAAAAATTGCAGAAGCTACGTTCGTACCAATATCCGGCAATCCGGCAATAGGTGCCGCCATATAATAATAGATCGAAGTCATCACGCCGCCATAATCTGCTTGTTCAGAAAAGCTTGGCATCGGCTGTCCGGATGGATTTGTTATATCTGTAGAAGTTTTTGGCTCGGTTGGGTTATCTTCTTTTTTACAACCTGTTACAGCCAGCATTACTAAAACAACTAAAAAGAAAAATGAAATCTTTATGTTTTTCATATTATTTCCTTTGAGAATAGTGGAGAGAATTTTTCACACTTCTTTCAATATCGCATTAGTTATATAACTTATTGAAACCTCTGAAAAATTATTCTTTTGTCATTCTGATCCCGCGATTTTTGCGGGAGAAGAATCTGTTCAATAACTAAAATCGAGATATTTCGCTTCGCTCAATATGACAGTTTTACATTTTTCAGATGTCTCTTATTAGTAAATGACTTGTTTAAAAGTAATAGGAGGGCGTGTCCGCTTCAATACGGCAAATTACGTATTTTGTATTTGGCTGGCGTAATTGAGAAAAACACTAAATGATTTTGTGTTTTATCGCCTTCTGAACTGCTTGTACTTTATTATGCACTTCTAATTTTTTATAGATATTCTCGATATGTTTTCTGACTGTTGCCGGCGAAATAAAAAGTAGTTCCGCTATTTTCTGGTAATCAAGTCCACGACTCAATTGTTCAAGAACTTCTATCTCTCTTTTCGAAAGCTCGAAATCAACTTTTTCTTTTTCAGAAAAAACAAATTCCGATTTGCGCAAAAGCGTTAAGGCTTTTGTTGCGATGACGGGTGACATTGGCGCGCCGCCATCCATAATCATCTTGATGCTATCAAAAATTTTATCGGGAGATTCATCCTTTAATAAATATCCGTTGGCGCCCGCTTGTATTGCACTGAAAATCTTTTCCTCATCATCAAAAACAGTAAGCATAATAACTTTAATGCTGGAATATTTTTCTTTGATCATCTCAGTTGTTTTTATTCCATCCATGATTGGCATTTCAATATCCATCAACACAGCATCTATATCAGAGTCTTTTCCGATTTTATTTATTAAATCAATTCCATTTTTTGCACGAAACTTAAATTCAACATCATTGGAAAAAAGTTTTAATTTCTCTTCAATAGATTCCGCTAAACGATCATTGTCTTCGGCTAAAGCTATTTTAATACACATTACTTGCTTTCATAAATTATTTTATTAAAGATATACTTGCCTAGTGAAAATAAACAATACGGCATATGCATTAGTTTGTATCAAATAAACATTTCAACTCAGTTCCGCTTGAATTACTTTCTATGTAGAATTGCCCAAATGATTCTTCGCACCTCGCTTTCATGTTCTCGAGGCCGTTTCCGCCGGGTGCATTTTCCAAGTCAAACCCTTTTCCGTTATCTTTTATGTTCATCGCAAAACCTTTTCCTAAAGGATTAAATTCAATTTTAATTTCTGAAGCTTGCGAATGCTTAATTGCGTTTTGAATTGCTTCCTGTATTATTCTATAAATATTTAACAATCGAGAAGAAGTTAATCTTAATGGAGTTTCAATTGTATTAAGCAAAAAGATTTTGGGTGAGACCATGTTCGCATTTAGATTAATAATTAATTCGTTAAGTCTATAAATTAATTGCGATGTATCACCGGCTTCTTGTTTTATAGCCCATATTGTATTCCTAAGATCTCCAAGCGTTTCTCTTCCGAACATGCTAAGTTTTTCCAGTTTTTCTGCAATTGGATTTTCTTTGTCTTGATAGGTTATGTTATCTAGCGAGCTAATTACAAAAGTTAATTGTGAGCCAATATTATCATGTAATTCTCTAGAAAGGCGAAGTTTTTCTTCACTAAGCCTTTTTACCATTTCGGTTTTTGTCAGCAGCGTATTTAGTTCAAGCTCTTTTTTCTCTTTTTCATTTTTTAGTTTCTGAATTCTTAAAAACCAAACAAACGCAACAACAAGAAATAAACCCGCAGCTACAAGAGTATAAAGTGTTTGGTTTTTTTGTTTGATCAACAAACTATTTTCGGCAATTGTCTTGTTTTTATTCGCGGTTTCATAATCTATTTCGAGCTGTGCAATGGTTGAATTGATCTCAAGATTATTTATACTGTCTTTGTAGATTACAAAATTTTCAAAGTTAGAGAAAGCATTGTAATATTCATTTTTCTTTTTATAAATCTCAGCAAGATTCCTATAGCTTTCTTGTATTAGAAAAGAATAGCCTAGCTTTTGCGATAGAGCTAGACAGCTTTTATAACGACTTATGGCAGAATCAATCTCTCCTTTTCTTAAATAAAGCTCGGCATAGAGCATTTGATTTTCGGCTCTGCCAAAATCACCCTCTTCTTTTTTTCTGTAAGCGTCTGATAACTTTAAATACCTCAGCGATTCGGAATAATTTTTTCTTAGAATTTTCAATCCGGCCATTTTATTTAAACTGTATGGAATTCCAACCAAATCATTTGTCTCATTCTTAATTTTCAATGCTTTCTTATAAAAATATTCGGCGCTATCTAATTCGTTTTTCATTTCTTTTAATACGCCATAATTATCATACAATTTACTTTTTCTAATCGGCTCGGCATTCCTTTTTTCTGCAACCGAAATTCCAAGCCGCATGTTTAAAAGAGCTTTGTTCATGTCTCTTCTTTTAAGTTGATAGCCATATTCTCCATAAGTTTCAGCAAGCATGTTGTAATCTTTAATATTTTCATATAGTCTAATTGCGCTAAGATAACTTTCCGTAGAGCTTTCATAATTACCTCGCAAGTAATAAGCCAAAC
This sequence comes from Ignavibacteria bacterium, assembly GCA_016873835.1. GTDB lineage: Bacteria > Bacteroidota > Ignavibacteria > Ignavibacteriales > Melioribacteraceae > DSXH01. The sequence goes on along the minus strand of VGVY01000086.1, from coordinate 4,930 downwards.
CAAGATTGCTTAGAGCTTTTGCTTCTCCTTCAATGTATTCTATTTCTCTGGCTTGTTGTAGATTTTCACTTAAAACTTTTATCGATTGTCTGGTGTTTGATACAATATATTCATAGGTAAGAGAGTTGACAGAATCAATTTTGCTTTTTAAGTCTTGCGCAACATTTAGTTTTGCAAGTAGAAGCAAACCAAATAATATAAAAGCAAATCTTTGTGGGCTCATTTTTCAATATCAATAAAATTTAAGGGGAATACTCAACAACATTATGTTCTTCAAAAAAATATAACGTTAACCGGATTGTTAAAATAAACTATTTAATTTTTTCTTTTCTGCGCTCGATTAAATCTTGAACTGTTCTAAACAATTCATTAAATCATATTGGTAATCAAGTTATTCAATTAATTGTTTTTCAGACATCGTCTTTTTTCTTCCTTTTAAAAAGTATGCAATAAGAAGACCGGCAATTACTAATCCCCCAAACAAATAAACCCAATTGAAAACTGAAACTGGAGCGACCTTTTCTTTCCAAGTAGCAATTCTTGATTCAATGGTATCTTTGTTGGCTTCAGTCATCATATTGTTTTCGATAAGTATTGGTACCCAAGTAGGTTGGACAACGGGAAAATAAATACTGTCAGTGAAAGCAAAATAGGCACGTTCAGTTTCGTCAGAACTTTTTACACCAAAGTTTTTAACTTCATCATCAATAAAAGAAGAAACGCTATTTACAAATTGATCTCCGCTATTAAACGGAAGTAAGGCAATCTGTTTTTCTCTGAATAATTTGTTTATCTGTCCCCAAATTTCAAGGTTGATTCTTTGATTCCACAAGAGAAACATATTATCAATATTTGCAATTTGTGATGCCTTATCACGAACATTTAGGTACACATCTGCTAATCTTGGTCCAATTTGCTTCCAAACTTTGTTAAACTCTTTATACTGTTCCTTCATTTCTGAAAGATCATTAGATGTTAATTGAGTAACTTTTATGAATTCAATATTATCACTGATTGTTCGTTCAATGTTGTAAAACAAATTTCTGCTGTCAACTTTAGAAATTATATTTTGCTTTTCAGCTTCGTTTAGCGAAGAAGGGGCTTTAACAAATTCTGCTAACAGACTATCAACAATATCCCGGACGAGAAGATCTCTCTGCTGAATATTATTTTTTAGTTGAGCTACAAGTTTTTGAAGTGAATTAATTGTTGCGGCATCTTTTTCAACCTTTAAGTTTAATTGCCGAATCTGGACAATCAATCCCTGATTTTTTTCGCTCAGCTCAGTTACTTGAGTTTTTAAAGTTCCAACTTCAGTTGAAAGTTGAACAATTTGAGTGAAATCTCCTTTACGGATTTGAAGAGCAGATTCAAGTTTTAAAAAAGAGGTTTCAAAATTTTCAGGGTACAATCCTTTGTCAAGCAGCGACTTATCAGGGTGAAATTCATTTTTAAGACTCAATACGTTATTGCCAATTAAATTACATTCATCAAGTGACGTAGCATTTTTAATTGCATCTTCAAGCTGTTTAAATTTTGTTTTGAAGCTTTGGATTTTATCATAATCTGATTGAGCAATAAGCACAAAGTTAAACACCAGTAAAATAATGGCCGGGTAAACAAATCCTTTTTTCATAATCACCTCACATGGCCTTTATAATTCAGTAAATATTTATTTGAACCGTCAAGCAATTCGATATTTGGAGCTTTTTGATTAAATGCCGGATTTGTCAGTCCAATTGTTTCTGAAAGCACGATTTTATTTTCAAGCGACATTCCGCCTTCTGCATCAGCGAAAACATATACATTCTTAAATTCTTTTCCCGTAATGAAATAGTAACCTAAATTATCTCGAATAATTCTTATTTCTTGATTGATGTATTTTGTGGAATCTTTAAATTCAGCAAAAAATAAATTTTTCACTCCCAACGAAAATGTGTAACGTTCTTCTGATACAAATCCTTGTGCATCAACTTTAAGAACAGTTTCAATCGGCCACGAATAATCAGCTGGTGAAAGTTTTAACGAGGCACACCCAATCAAACAAATTATTGGAAGTATCATTAATAAAATTTTGAATCGCATTTGATTCTCCTTACAAAAATAATTGATTTAAACATAACGATTTCAATTCTTATTTAGTAGATTTCTTGCATTATTTTTAAGTTCAGCTAAATAAATAATGAAAATATTTAAGACGAGTTTTTGGAATTTCCTTTCAAATCTAATCTATAGTGTAAAATGAATCCCTGGCGCGGATTAAAAAATATTCCCCACAATATTTGGATTCTTGCCTTTGCTACTTTAATAAATCGTTCGGGAACGATGGTGCTTCCATTTCTTGCTTTATATATTACTCAAGATCTTCAAGTCAGTGCCGGAAGCGCTGGATTGGTTTTAACATTTTACGGATTAGGGGCATTAATAACAGCTCCATTTGTTGGAAAGTTATCGGACAAAATTGGGGCTCTTCTTGTAATGAAACTTTCTTTAATTGTTACTGGATTAATGCTTTTCATTTATCCATTCTTAGAAAATTACTATTTAATACTCGGTTATACTTTCATTTGGTCTATTATTGGCGAAGCATTCAGACCGGCAAATCTTTCATTAATTGCGAGTGAGTCGGATGTAGAGCAAAGAAAAACTTCGTTTGCTTTAAATCGGCTGGCTATTAATTTGGGAATGAGTATTGGCCCTTTGATTGGAGGAATTTTATCAACAATTAATTTCGATCTATTATTTTATGTTGATGGAATAACCTCCCTACTTGCCGGAATATTTTTAATGATAGTAAAATTTGACAAGAGTGAAAAACCAAACCTCAACACAGTAAATGAAATCACAGTTCAATCGTCGAACAAAAAAAGATCTGAGTCAATTCTAAAGGATAAATATTTTCTTTTGTTTTTAATTGCACTAATACCAGTTCAAATTGTTTTTTTCCAACACATCGGCGGTTTGCCATTATATGTTGTCCGTGAGCTTGGTTATTCTGGTGCAGTCTTTGGAATTTTAACAGCTATCAATACAGTTTTAATAATTTTTATAGAGGTACCTTTAAACAATGCTATGGCTAATTGGAATGATAAAGTTGCTCTTGCGCTTGGTGCAATTCTTTGTGGATTAGGATATATATTAATGGTTCTTTCGAATAATATTTTCTTCATTGGCTTTACAGTAGTGATATGGACGTTTGGAGAAATGATATTTTTCCCGGCAAGTACCTCATACACTTCTAATCTATCACCTGAGAATAGGAGTGGTGAATATATGGGCTATTTACAAATGACATTTAGTTTAGCGTTAATGCTTGGACCTTGGTTAGGCGGCGAAGTTCTTGAGACCTATGGGTCAACAATGTTATGGATTGGAGCTTTTATTTTCAGCGCTATTTCCTCCGTTATGTTTATTATGTTCAAAAAAACTGATAATGTAAAAAATAAAATTATAATAAAATTATTATGACCTTTCTTCATAACCGCATTTCTTTTATTTTAAAGTTGTACCTAAATTTCTGATGTTCGTTTTAAATAAATTATTAATAATTGTTAGAAAGGAATTTTTATGAAAAAGTTTTTAACAGCAGTAATGTTGATTGCATTCAGCTTTGTATTAAATGCACAAGACGATGCAATGAAAGCTTGGATGGAATCAATTCAACCCGGACCAATGCACAAAATGATGGCTAAAATGGTTGGCGATTGGAATACTGTTATGAAAATGGTCGATCCGATGTCTGGTCAAGAAATGAATTCAGAAGGGACTGCAAAATTTGAATTGATGCTTGGCGGAAGATATATGAAATCCGTTCATAACAGTAATATGATGGGGATGCCGTTTGAAGGAGTTGGCATTGATGCTTATGATAATATTGCAAAAGAATTTGTTAGTATTTGGATAGATAATATGGGAACGGGAATTATGGTATTGAAAGGACAATACGATGAAAAAACTAATTTATTGAATTTCACTGGAGAAGGTCTTGATCCAATGAGCGGCCAAACAGTAAAATACCGATCAGTTTCAAAATGGGTAAATGATGACCTTACAGTTTTTGATATGTTTATAACCTCTGGCGGTCAAGAAATGAAAATGTTTACAATGGAATACAAAAGAAAGAAATAAACTCTGAACTAAACTGATTCTAATAAAATGGAGTAAGATATTTAAATACGAAATCTCCTAAAATGTTTTGCTCCTTTTAATTTTAGCTTAGTCAAAATTTGCATTGATGAATGGTAATACCTTAGCAAAACCTTTATTGTTTTTGGCAATATTTATTAATCCAATCTGAACACCATGCAGCTTTTCTGCAACATTGAATAAACCGATTACCAAACCTCTTTGAATGTTTGTTATTTTGTTGTAAACAGAAATCGATAGTCCATGTAAATATTCAGTTTCAAACCATCCGCTGATGTTTATTCCGGTAAAATCTAATGTTTCAGTTTTATAACCAGCGATTGTAATTCCTTTAATCTCATTTTTACCTACAATAGCAACAAATGCTTGGCTTAAGCCCAGCAAGGCGCCTTCGCTTACAATTGCAAGCCCGGCGCAATTTATTCCTTTCAATTCCCCTTTCGAAACTAAAGCAAGTCCGCCTAAATTAATGCCGGAAATATTTTCTTCAGCAACTACTGCAAGTCCGCCAAAATTAATCCCAGATAAATTTCCTTTAGCAACAGTTGCTAAACCTCCGATATTAATTCCCTTTATATTACCATCTGAAACAACAGCCAATCCACCGATATTGATACCTTGCATTTGATTCTCGGCAACAACAGCGGCTAGACCAATATTCACTCCCGTTAAATTGTCTGCAAGTGGAGCGCCACCTAAAGAAATTCCATTTACTTGCGAACCCGGACTCCTCTCTGGTTTCCAAAAAGTGATATTAATGCCATTAATGGTACCAATCCCGCAA
>VGVY01000085.1 GCA_016873835.1 Ignavibacteria bacterium | reverse complement strand
ATTGTATTTTTCATCCAGAATGACTGGAGTGTTTCAGACGGAAAAATGAATAACATCCCTTGATCTTCAGCCATTTTATTTCTAAACATTAAACCAGTTGTGCGTTGATCATTATCATCAGCAATTTCAATTTCGATAGCAGATTTGAATTTACCATCTGATGTGTTGAAAGAAAGTTCCCCTTCCTTCATAAAAGAATATGCTGTTTTATTATTCATAGCATTATTTAAATCATTGCTTGTAGAAATTGTTTCATTTGTTAAAATATTAGCTAAAACAAAATATATTGCAAATGATACTAAAATAATTCCAACTACAATTTGAAATAAAATACTTTTTTTCTTCTGTCTTTTTTTAGAAAGTTTTTCTTTTGGCGTAGACATAAATTTATCTCTAATTTTTTAACATTGCAGTCTTTTCGTAACATTAGCGTCTTTGCGAGAAACCTTCCACGCAAAGCTGCTATGGAAAATTAATGAAATTTTATTAAACGAATTATTGATTGTCCAAGGCAAAGAGCGCAAATGACACCCCTTCTTGAATCTTGTGCCTAATTCCTAATTGCTATTTAACAAGCAACATTTTTTTTGTTTCTGTAAATCTGCCAGCTTTTAATTGATAAAAATATATTCCTGAAGTGTATCCAGTTTGTAAAGACGCGCTGTAGCGCGTCTCTACATTAAATGTTTGTGTGTAGCTTCCTGGTTGTTTTAATTCATTAACAAGTGTTGCAACTTCCCTTCCTAAAAAATCAAAAACTTTTAATGTCACAAGTATTTCGTCATTTCGAGGAGAGGAAGATGACGAGAAATCCAGAAGATTACTCGACCGATCAATCGGACTTGGAATGACATACTGAATTGTTGTAGTTGGATTAAATGGGTTAGGAAAATTTTGTGATAGAATAAATTGGGCTGGCAACTTTTCATTTTCTTTAATCGAAGTTAGATTTTGCATGGTCGATTTGCTTGCTTGCATAATGGTTTTAGTTGAATTGGATTGAATGAAAACAACTAATTCAGATTTATCAACCTTCCAATTTGAATTCCAAGAAATTTTTCGTGTAAAATATTTTGTTTGTCCGGGTTGTATATTCATTATTTCGCCAGTTGCATCAGGATACATTTTCCTCAGAACTTGTTCATGACGTGGATCGCCATTTGGACCAGTATAAATTAGTTCTGATTCTACTACTCCGACATGAAGAACATAATTCGCTTGAGGTAAAGCGGCTGATGCATCAATCTTTATATTAACATCAAAATCATTTCCAGTTTTTATTCCACTGGTTTTAATATTGAATAAACTTGTACTTGTTAATTTTGATGAGATTCCATTTACCCAAGAAGTATAATTATAGCTATAATCTACGCCATCCACATAACAATTAGGAACAGCATTAGTGTTATAAAATGTTTTTCGGCTCTGAGGATCAGAAGTGTTTGCCAAATAATAAGGGTCATTTCCGGGAGCTGGCCACCAAACGTGGTACTTCATAACAACAACATTATCTTTATTTGCAAAATTTCTTAACCAATTATCAAATGCCGGATTTTGAACTGCACATGGACCGCATGTTGTGCTTGTGAATATTTCAACCATTACTTTTTTTGTTTGCGATGTGATTATGATGGAGGATAGAAGCCAAATTGAGATCATTATTTTTTTCATAATTTTAATTCCTATTGTATTTTAATTCCTATTGTATTTTAATTCAAACTCCTTTCCAGTACAAATTAATTTAATTGCTAATTGAGTAATTCCATTTCCAACACTTCCAATAGCAATAATATTTTTCCCAACATTAATAGCTTTATTAGTTATTTCTTTTTTTGAATTACCATTTATTCCATAAATTTTTATTTCATCTGCAAAATCAGAATTAATAAGTAAAATTGCATTCCCGTCTTTATTAATTAATAATGGTTTTGAGACTGTGTCATTTAATTTTGCTAATAAACTGAGTTCATCAAATTTGACCGCGGATATATTCGAATTGTCTACACTTTCATTCCATAATTTACTAACCGACTTCAATGCAAAATAATAATTTATTTTTTTCGGCTTTTCAATTTTCAGCATATGAGTTAAACTTTCTGCTGGTATTATATCGAGCAAGTAATCTGGCAGTAATTCTGCTGCTGGATGAGGTAAATTATATAATGCAAAATAACTTAGACTATCATCAGAATTCTTTTCACCTAATTTCCATTTAAGAACTATTTCCTTCTTATCAATATCTAAAATATTTGCAGTTAATTCCTTTGGCGCATCAGGGTTGATCCCATTTATCCAATTCATAAGAGAAGGTAGTGTCTTATGTTCAAATCTTGCAAATTGATAATCCTTTATATTTGAGTACCTAAAAAATGCAATTCCATCGGAATTTATTTTTCTGGAGAAATCAATCATATTTTCCAACTGACTTATAACATTATCTTTATACGCTCCAATACCAAGAATAATACTCCTTCCAAATGAATTATCTATCCAATCTTTAGCTAAAAGATCGAAACGAGTATTTTCATCAAACGACCAATAAATCTGAGGTGCGACATAATCTATAATTCCTTTCTTCAACCATTCACGAGTATCCTGGTAAATTTCATTAAAACTTTCCCAGCCGTACATTCCGCTTAAATTTTTGTACACTCCAATTGGGGCAGCCCCAAGCTTTATATATTTATTATGTATTTTAATTTTTTTATAAATACTTTCTACAAGAGATGTAATATTTTTTCTCCTCCACTCATCTCTGGTTAAACCATTACCATAAATACCGAATGAGAACTCATCATCAAACTCCTTACCTGGGTAACGAATAAAATCCAAATGAATTCCATCTACATCATAGTTTTTTGCAACTTCCAAAATAAGCTCCGTAAGATATTCTCGAACTTCCGGCAAGCCTGGATCTAGCCAAAATGATTTTGCACCATCTCGAATATCTTCAACAATCCATTCGGGTTTCTTTTGCGCAATATGATATGGATCTTGGAATGTAGCGGTTTCAGTACCGCTAAAACACCGTACCACATTTATCCAAGCATGTATTTCAAGTCCGTGTTCATGAGCTTGTTCAATTGCAAATTTAAGAGGATCATAATTTGGTTTCCCGCCAACTTTGCCAGTTAAATGAGGAGACATTGGTTCGAAAGATGAATTAAACAATACTGTTCCATTGCTTCTTACTTGAAAAAATACTGTGTTCAAATTTTTAAATTTGATATCGTCAAAAATTTTCACAAGAGTTTGCTTTTGTTTTTCCTGGTCAAATGTTGGCGGAGGCCAATCGAGCCTGAAGTTAGTTGATACCCATACAGCGCGTGTTTCTCTAGTTACTTGTGGTAAGAGAGTTATAGCAGTAGAAATTATAAAGCCAAGAAATAGAATGATAAATGAACTATTAAATATTTTCTTAATAGACAAAATAATCTAATCCATTTTTTAGTGAATATTGAATTTCATCTTTTGTTGCTCCAACGTCTACTAATATTTTCCCAGCCATTTTAGGCAAAACAAATTTTATTTTTTCATCTTTAGATTTTTTATCCCTAAGCATAACATCAATCAGTTTTTTCGTGTTATACTTTTCAATTTTTATGAACCTACTAAACTCAATTATTAATGATAAATAATGTGACAATATTTTATCGTTTAATAGTTTTTTCTGATTTGATAAATGCAGAGCACAAGCTAAGCCGCAAATAACCGCTTCACCATGTTTGATAGAATAATTTTGATCGACTTCAATAGCATGACCAAATGTGTGCCCGAGATTAAGAATTTTTCTTAACCCACTTTTTTCTTTTTCATCCTTTGCAACAATTGAAGATTTAAAACTTGCACAGTCATAAATTACTTTTGAGATTAATTTGGGATTTAATTCAATAAGCCCAATCAAGTTTTTCTTTACAAAGTTGAAATAATCTTCACCAATTAAAAAGGCATATTTAATTATTTCGCCAATGCCGCATAAAATCTCATCCTGAGGTAGTGTGTGTAAAAATGAGGAATCAATTAAGACAACTTTTGGCTGGTAAAAAGTGCCAATAATATTTTTTGTATTACTAAAGTTAATTCCGGTTTTCCCTCCGATGGAACTATCTATCATTGCCAAAAGAGTAGTTGGGACATGAATTATATCAACTCCTCTTGCAAAAGTTGATGCAGCGAACCCAGCAAGATCTCCGGTAATTCCTCCGCCAATCGCAATTAATAAAGTGTCTCTTCCAAATCCATTCAAAATCAATTCATTATGAATTATCTCTATGGATTTATTTGATTTATTGGTTTCATTTGAAAAAAATTTGTGAACGTAAATTTTATGTTTCCAAGTTGAAACAAAGAAATTAATTTTAGTTTTATAAAGCGAAAGAACATTTTCATCTACTACAAGAAAAATATTTTTCTGAAGTGAATGTTTTTTAATTAATAAATTTAGTTTACTAAAAATATTTTCACCAATGAAGATTGGATAAATAGACCCAGGAATATTAACCCGAATTTTTTTCATTAAATAATCCTTTAATTTTCTTTGCTATTTTATCCACAGTTATTCCAACCGGATTAAAATCCGTATGAATGATTAAGTCGGCCTTTTCATAATAAACTTTACGCTTTTCAAGCAATTCTTCAATTCTATGTATAAAATCCTTTTCAGATTTGTCACCCAGTACTAAGTCCCTGAATAAGGGTCTATCAATTTTATTTCTAAGTCTTTTGTACAAATTGCCAGGACTGACTTTTAAATAAATTATTTTCCCTTTTGACCGCATCAGTTTTTCGTTTTCAATATTAGTAATCGTTCCGCCTCCAAGAGAAATAATCATTCCTTTCTGCTGCGATAATTCTATTAAAATTTTATTTTCAACATCTCTAAAATAATTTTCACCTTTTGTTTCAAAAATTTCCACAATAGTTAATTTTTCTTCTTTCTCAATTTCCTTATCCAGATCATAATAATTCAAACCAAGTACATTGGCTAAAATTGGTCCAATCGTACTTTTACCGCTTGTCATAAAACCGGTTAAATAAATTACAGAGTCTTTCATTTCAATTAATCGACTTTTTCATATAAAATATAATTAATTAAAAATGAAGATTATAGGATGGATTAACAAAATTAAAAATTGAATGCTGCACCAATTGTGAAAGTAATACCGTCTATATTTGCTTTGGTAGTAAAAATATTTGAAGGGATACTAAATGTTCTGCCTTCATACTTCACTAGATTATCAGCATATTTACTTGTAAGCTCCACTTCAGGATCGCGAAACCTTAATTGACCTCTTATTGATAATTGTTCATTTATTAAATAATCCATCCCGACTAAAACATTTATTCCATAACCTAATTTATTTTTCTCATTTATAAATTTTGTGTCGCCTAAATTCCTTATATGTTCTCCAAGATATAAACCAGCACCGCCTCCCATGTAAAACTTAAAATGTAATGTGGAAAAAGGTATCAAATAATACAAATTAAATTCCGTCATCATGATATTATATCCATCGGTCATACTTGCTCGTAATCCACCTAAATTGAAATTTTTATTCTCGTACGTTTTTTTTAGGGATTCGATTGATATGCCTATAAATAAAGATTCAGAAATTCGAAATCTAATTTCTGCAGAATAACTGTAGATATCGTCAAGATTTTGATGAGTACCTCTAACAAATGGATCTTCAGAATTAGGCTGCAAAAAGAGTTTTGATGTAGTTGTATAGTTATAGTTTAATGCAGCACTAAAATTTTTCCCATTGAATTGAGAAAAAATAGTATTAGTGATGAACAGAAGTAATATATAAATAAATAGTCGCTGCATAATTGTTAGTTAATATAATTATTCATAAATATAAGAGAAGTGCAAAAATATATAACACAATTTCTAATAAAAAAAGACCCGATCCATATTATTACGAACCGGGGCTTTTCTATTCAAAATTCATTTATCTATAGAACAAATATCTTTTATCCACAATATCTGCTTCTTTTTTCAAATCTTGAATCCATTGATTAAAGTATCTACTCTTTTTCTGATTTATCAATTCTTTTTTGATTGGCGATCTTTGGAATTCAAACGTAGCTTGATCAAATTTAGTTTTGTACCGTACATTTATTAAAAACACAGAAGTATTTCCTCTAATTGGCTGGGACCATTTATTTACATCACCCTTTATGGAATATTCAGAAAAAGGAAAATCTCTTCCAATACCAGGGATATTACCAACTGTTGTAAATTCAGCAGTAGAATCTACCCTTGCAGCAGCCCAAATCGATCTAGCTATGTTTTTGTCTCCATTTTCACCTAACTTAGAACGAATATCTTTAGCAATTGAAAGTGCTTTTTCAAATTTCTTTTCTCTCAACACTTCACTTCTAACTTCATTCTTTACATCTTCTAAATTTTTGAAACCTGGTTTGATTAATTCAGAAATTGTGGCAACAACATATCCAGCTGGAACTCTATAAACTTCGCTTAAATCTCCAAGACTATTTTCAAAAGCCCATTTAACTAAAGCAACATTAACACCCATTCCAGGAATTGCTTGTGCTGTTTCTGTAAATGGCGGTGTTTCAATTACATCATAATTTAATAACTTTGCTTCCGCTTCAAATTCGTTTTCACTAGCAATATATGCAAAGTCTGAAGCAGACTGATATAATTTATCTGAGGTCGTAGCAGACATTTGAATTTTGTTAACAATTTTCTCAATTACATAATCTTTATCACTTTTTCCGGTTACTTTAATTATATGATATCCATAATTCGATTTAACCGGTTTTTGAATAACACCGACTTTTCCACTGAAACTAGCTTTTTCAAACTCTGGCACCATCTGACCTTTACCAAACCAATCTAAATCCCCACCTTTTTCAGCACTTGGTCTATCATCAGATTTTGATGCAGCTGTTGCGCTGAAATCAGCTCCTTTTGAAACTTCGTTATATATGTCATTTGCTTTCTTTAAATCTTCAGCATCATTACCAGTTGATCTTACTAAAATATGTGATGCGCGTACATATTCATTTTTTGATTTTACAGTTTCAATATATCGATAAGCAACACATCCTTCATATGTAAGAGCTGGTCCAAGAATTTCACCTGACTTTGCATTATTGAAAAGACTTCTTGCTTCAGCCGGTATTGAAGTAATAGAAATTGTATCTTTTGAGTAAGGTTGTTCCGAATAAATCTCTACGTAAGTTTTAAATGTTGCAGTATCACTTTTAAGTTTTGCAACTATAGCATCTAAATTTTTCAGGATGCTGAGCGTATCACCTTGTGAAGGAACTCTTCTAAACAAAACGTACTTCAGTTTACGTGATGATTCAATTTTATATTTATCCAGATTTTTATCATAATATTTTTTCAAATCAGCATCATCAATTTTTACATCACTATCTGGAATTGAATTCGGATCGATTTGAATATAATCACTTCTCATTTTGATGTTTTGCTGAATAAATTTATCATAAGCCTCTTCTTCGCTTATAGTAATAGATGCAGTAAGGTAATTCTGCAATTTCTCTTGAGTAAGCTGTTGACGAATTTGTTCTTCAACTGCAATTACAAGTTCTTTATTGCGTGGATCTCGTAATGCTTGCTCATATAATTGTCTGTTGAAATTACCGGTTGAATCTGTAAATTGTTGTATCAACATTTGCGGCGGATTTGGACCAAGCAATGAATTTCTAATTTCATCATCTGTAACAATAATATCAAATTCCGAAATTTTTTCTTCCATAAGTTTTTGATTAACAAGCAAATCCCAAACTTGATCACGGAAAAAATCCATTTGCGATTCATCAATTGTTTGTCCGGTTGATTGTTCCTGATTTTGACGGAATCGATCAACTAAATTTGAGTACTCTTGATAGGTTATGTCTTCACCATTAATTGAACCAACATACTGCGATTGTTGACCCATAAACTCTAGAACACGTGAATCTGAGACTACCATAAACAAAACAAATAGCCCACCCACCAATAAAATAAACCAGGGAGCCAAACTCCTCATCTTAGCCATCATTGGCATGTAAAACGGCCTCCATTTTAAAGAAATAATGAAAATTTAGGCGCTTAATTTAGATACAAGTGCTTTCAAATGCAATTGATTCATTTATAAATAATCTTGTCTTTTTAATGTATAATAGTATTATTTCAATTCATTTCTCATTCATTCCGATTATTACCTAAAAAATTTGCGATTAAAAACTTACTGCCCAAACTTGGCAATTAATAAAATGGATTTTTTATGATCAGTTTTTTCGACTCGTGGTTTCCTTTTATCTATTTATACGTTATTGGCGGATTCTTCTTTTTAGTCGGGCTAATAATTTCAATTAAAAGTGGTTCCTTAAATATGAAAAACCCAAGACACCGTAAATGGTTTTGGATCTTGATTTTTGGCTTATTCTTCTTTTTAACTCTTCATGCTTTTTTAATAATCGCAGCATTATACTGGTAGGAAAAATGGAAAAATTTCACAATATCGGAACGACAACTGACTGGATTGTAATGGTAGTTTATTTTGTACTAGTGATGCTATTTGGTGCATATTTTGGACGATATAACAGAAGTACGCAAGATTTCTTTTTTGGCGATTGTTTATACAAAGATTCGTTCAATCCCGGAATATTTTGAAAAAAGATTCAGCCCATCGGCAAGATTCCTAGCTACTATTTTACTCGTGCTTTATATGGTTGGTTACATTGGAATAGGATTCCTAACGCTTGGAAAAGCAGCTCAACCTCTTCTACCAGAACATTTCACACTTTTTGGACTGGCTTTTGATATAACATTAATGGGAATCATTATTGTTATTGCTGTAATAACCGGAATTTATATAACGTTTGGCGGCCAAACTGCCGTCATCTTTACAGACTTGCTTCAAGGATTCATTTTATTATTTGCTGGGATTCTTCTTTTTGTACTCGGACTAGATTACCTAGGAGGTTTCAAAGTATTCTGGGATCTACTGCCTACTGAATGGAAAATGCCATTAGCTCATTTTAATGATCCGCCCAGTTTTAATTTTGTTGGAATCTTTTGGCAAGATGGAATTGCCGGCTCTGTTGGATTTTTATTTATGAACATGGGATTAGTAATGAGATTTATGGCTACAAAAAGTGTTGATGAAGGAAGAAAAGCTGCAACTTTTAATATACTGGCTATGCTTCCTATTTCAGCAATTGTAGTCTCAAATGCTGGTTGGATTGGTAAAGCAGTTTCTGTTGTTCAACCTGATGTAGTTCCAACAAATACAGTTCCAGATCAAATTTTCGTTGTGGTCGCTAATTTAGTTTCTCACCCAGGAGTCTTCGGATTTATAATGGCAGCTTTAACCGCTGCATTGATGTCAACTGTGGATACTCTTATAAACGCAACAGCAGCCATTTATATCAATGATGTCCATCGCCCAATAAAAAAATATATCAAGAGAAAGATTACTATTTCTGAGAAGGAAAATGACAGATAAGAACTTTCAGCTGCTAGAATTGCTTTTATTCTGATAACTACACTTGGAGTCCTTTCTGTTTTAATCTTTGAAAAATTTCCAACAGTTTATGAAGCGCACGGATTTTTCCACTCAACTTTAACTCCTCCTTTAGTGGTTGCAATTTTTCTGGGAATTATTTGGCGTAATTTTACACCAGCAGCAGTAATGGCAACATTTGTTGGCGGAGTAGCTCTAATGATTTTAGGAAATTATTATCCAGCTGTTCTTATTTCTCCTTTCGACCATGGAACAGTCATGGATTTGAAACATCCTTATACATATTTAAGAGCATTATATAATTTATTTGTTTGTTCTTTTGTTGGTGTTGTTATAACATTTACATCTGTATACCAAAGATAAATTGTTGCTCTAATTAGAGAACTTAGCAGTCATCATCAAATTTTTTATTTAATTAATACAATAAGTGTGGCAATTTTCATATCAATCGTTTTTAATCTACTGCCATTATCAATTTCTCTACTACTTTCAGTTCTATTAATAATTTTAATAGCAATTTCAGTTACTTACTTCGTTAAGTATGATTCAGTTAAGCAAATTGATGGTTTAACTGCATGGTCAATTCC
>VGVY01000084.1 GCA_016873835.1 Ignavibacteria bacterium | reverse complement strand
TGTTCGAAAGTTCGTATAGAATAATTTACCGAGTTGACCCAAAAAGGATTTATGTTCTTTCAATCAGAAATTTTAAACAATTATTACCAGAAAAAGATTTAAAATAATTGTGGAATATCCCGCCGCTCAACACGGACAGCGTTTTTCATTGCGGCATTTGTTTAGGGCGTGAGATAGAAAATAAGGTTATGTTCATTGAAGAAATATTTCCGAAATAAAATGGTAATAAGATCATCAAGCGTATTATCTCACGCCCTGAAGTTATTGGGTTAGGTTTACAAAATATGGTTACTTTTTAAGGTAGGTTGTTCTAAGAAATATTTTTATAAATAATAAGTTGTTTCGCTTAATTGGCATTGTTGTTCTGGGCGGGCGGGTATCGGCAACATCGTTATACCTTAGTTAAAAGGGGACTATATGAAGCAATACAAAATTTTTGTATTATTTTTTTCCTTTTGTCAGGGAACCTTTTTGTACGCACAGCAAATAAAAACCCAAGAGTATATTTATTCCCAAAAAGGCAATATAGAATTAAAAGCTTATCTATTTTCTAAAGATAGTATTGATAATAAAACTGATCTTCCCGCAATCGTAATATTTCACGGAGGCGGCTGGGCATATGGCGATGCTTCCTGGTCATTCGGAAGAGCAAAGCATTTTGCAAATCTTGGCTTCGTTTCAGTTGCGGCGCAATACCGGCTTTCAGATCAAAAGGAAATAACTCCGCTTGAAGCAATGGAAGATGCAAAAGAGATTATAAAATGGATGCGGACCAATAGTAGTTTGTTAAAGATTGATCCGAATAAGATAGTAGGATATGGATGGTCCGCCGGAGCTCATTTAGTAGTATCAGCAGCTCTATTTGCAGATTCAAATTCATCCACTTATTCAAGTCCTAATGCATTAATATTAGTCTCACCGGCAGTTTCTTTGGAAAAAGATAATTGGTTCAGACAATTGCTGCTTAATCGAATTGAAGTGAGCAAAGTGTCACCTGATAAGAATATTAAAAAAGGATTACCGCCAACTTTGATTCTACAAGGAAGAGAAGATACAGTTACTCCATTGGTTGGTGTGCAAAACTTTGCAAATCAGATGAAAGCCAATGGGAATATTTGCGAATTGATAATTTATGATAATGTTGGACATTTATTTACCCCATCTAGCGAGCCAGACAGTGGATTTCCAAATCCGGATAAAAAAATTCAATCGATGACATATGAAAAAGCAGATGAATTTCTAAGATCACTGGGTTATATAAATAAATAATTAAGATGTATAACCACCTTTTTCAATTTACCTGGATTTCATTAGGGCGGTGGTAAGTTTCTGGGGTTTGTGAAATAAATTAGCATTGCTTGTCAAATTGTTCTAATAAATAAATATTGAAAAATTATTGGCACTAACTTTTCTGTGTGGCATTGTCGTATAGGGCCAGCGAACGAAAAACCACGCTGTTATCAATAATTTTTTTAAATTAAATACATGAATGATATTGAAAAACTCGGATTCGACAAGTGGTTCAGAAATAAAATTGATCCGGCAAAATTAGAGAACCTTAAAATTGCTCGGGTAATTAGTGTAAATAAAAACAGTTTCGTTGTATCAGCCGGATTTAAGGATGTTTACGCTGACCTAACTGGAAAATTTTTGTTTAATACAGATTCTTCTCTTGACTTTCCTACAGTTGGCGACTGGGTATATGCTCAGTTTTTCGATGATGATTCTTTAGCCATTATACACGACATATTTCCCAGAAAATCATTATTAAAAAGAAAAACAGCCGGCAAAAAAATCGAATATCAACGTATAGCCGCAAATATTGATACTGCCGTTATTATGCAGTCGCTAGATTCCGATTTTAATTTAAGGAGACTTGAGCGATATTTAGTAATAGTAAACGAAAGCAACATTACGCCGATTATACTCTTAAGCAAAAGTGATCTTGTAAGTGCCGATGAAATGGAGAGAAAGAAAAATGATATTTGCAAAATCATGCCGGAGATAAAAATAATTACTTTCAGCAATAACATCATTAATGATATAGAAAACATAAAAACTTTATTAACTCCTTTCTGCACATTTTGTTTACTCGGCTTTTCCGGCGTGGGTAAAACCACATTGCTTAATAATTTGATTCATCAAGAGTTGTACAAGACTCAACCGATAAGAGAAAAAGATGGACGGGGCAGACATACTACTACAAAGCGTGAATTAATAGTTTTTGAAAATGGTGCAATTATAGTGGACAACCCCGGAATGCGCGAAATAGGAATGCTCTCTATTGACTCCGGTCTTGATGAAACATTTAACGAAATTTCAGAAAAGTCAAAACACTGCCGGTATTCTGATTGCACACATACCATTGAAAAAGGTTGTGCAATTCTGCATGCTGTTGAAAATGGCGAGATCACTAAAGAGCGATATAATAATTATATTAAAATTTACAAGGAGTCATTGTATCACGATATGTCATATTTTGAAAAGAGACAGAAAGATAAAAAGTCCGGCAATTAAATATTCTAGTTTTGGGTCATCTTTGTAATGTTCGATCAAATTAAAAACTACATCCGGAGGATTTTTGTGTAAAATTTCTACAAGCGGTTTTATGTTTTCTTCAATATTAAGAGTTGTAACAGTATACCCTTCTTTCCGAATTGCATTTGCAATTGCATCATATTCTTCAATAACAGTTGCAACATCAAGATCATACTCGGGTTTGAATGAAAGTGATTTTGGGTCAACATCCTTTATTTTTTCGTATACGTCTTCACCGGTATGATTATAAACAACCACTACTCTTGGCTTTTTCTTTTTCGGCATTTAATCAAATCTAATTAATAATATTGTTTTGAAAATTAGCATGTCATTTTTACATAGACAAGAGGGATTGTAATAAAAATCTTTTATTCTAATCACATATTAAATTTATAATGTGATCGATTAAATAATAATATTTTTTAAATTGAATTGAGAAGAAATTTTTTGAGTTCGGAATATTCATTAGAAAGGGCTGCCGATTTTTTTTCTTTTTTCATACATGCTGCAAGTCTTTCCGGCATTTGGATTTTTATGTTAATTGTTGTTTCCACAACATCTAAAAACTTTGCTGGATGCGCTGTTTCTAAAATGACAGCCGAATAATCAGTAAAATTATTTTTGTTTAAATAATTGTTGAGTGAATTAAATCCTACAGCACCATGAGGATCAAAAATATATTTATGCTTATTGTATAGATCTTTAATAACATTCAGTGTCTCTTCATCAGAAGTTGAATCAGAATAAATATTATTCTGAATCTCTTCTAAGTTATTTGAATACAAATCCTTAATTCGTGAAAAATTGCTCGGGTCTCCAACATCCATAGCATTGGAAAGGGTAGTAATGGATTTGCGAGGAGAATATTTTCCAGTTGAAATATATTCTGAAAAAACTGAATTACTATTGATTGCCGCAACAAATTTTGTAATTGGCAATCCCATTTTCATAGCAATTAATCCGGCCGTCAAGTTTCCAAGGTTGCCCGATGGAACAGAAAAAATTAAATTCTCGTTGTTGTTTTGCAATTGCTTAAAAGCTTCGAAGTAATAAAATGTTTGTGGAAGTAATCGCGCAAAGTTAATTGAATTTGCAGATGAAAGGCGTAACTGGCTTGTAAGCTGTTTGTCGACGAAAGCAGCTTTAACTAATCTTTGACAGTCGTCAAAAGTTCCATCAATTTCTAAAGCAGTAATATTTTTATCCAAGGTAGTTAATTGTTTCTCTTGAATGTAACTTACTTTCCCCCTCGGATATAAAATAAAGACATTAATTCCTTCAACACCATAAAATCCGTTTGCTACGGCGCTTCCGGTATCGCCTGAAGTAGCGACTAAAATATTTAGTTCTTTGTTCTCTTTTGAATTGAAGAATTCCATTGTCTTTGCCATAAACCGAGCACCAAAATCTTTGAACGCAAGCGTTGGCCCATGAAACAACTCCAATACAGATATATTTTCAATAAGGTGTACAACTGGAGCGGGGAAGTTAATTGTTTCTAAAATTATTTTTTCTAGCTTATCCTCACCGATTTCATCTTCAACAAATTTTTTTGAAATTGAAAAAGCCAATTCCTGAAAAGATAAATTTTCTAAATGCGAAAAAAATTCTTTATAAAAAACCGGGATGATTTCAGGCATAAAAAGCCCACCGTCATCAGCAAGTCCTTTCATTACAGCTTGTTCAAAATTTACTAAAGCAGATTTTCTATTTGTGCTGTAGAATTTCATTTTATAACAGATGGTCCATCATCGTTAATCATAGAAACAAAGGTTTTGCTTTTAATTCCTTTTTTGAAAGCAGCGGTTTTCATTGCGGAAACAATTCTAAGCGCATCTTTTTCTGAAGTTGAAAAGGAAAACATCGAAGGACCTGAACCAGAAATATTACAGTTAAGTGCGCCGCTATTTAAAGCTGCATTTCGCACTTCATTATAGCAAGGAATTAAAACGGCACGTTTTGGCTCCGCAATAAAATCTTCCATTGAGCGAGAGATTAGTTGAAAATCTTTTTTTATCAATCCCACAATTAATGCGGATGCATTACCAGCTTGAGAAATCGCAACACTCCGATCAACCTTTTTATCTAGAATTTTTCTTGCTTCGCTTGTTTTTATTTCTATTTCGGGGTAAAGGATGGAACAAAACAAATTTTTTGGAAAGTCGATTTGCACAATATCTATTGGATTATAACTTCGTATTAAAATAAAACCGCCATATAAACAAGGCGCAATGTTATCCGCATGAATTGATTTGCTAGCAATAAGTTCACCAGCAAGTGCATGGCTAAGTAATTCTTGCTTGGGTAAATTTAATCCGAGTAATTTATCAACAGCGAAAACGCCAGCCACAGCACTTGCAGAGCTTGAACCAAGACCGCTTCCAATTCCCATTTTTTTTCTAATAATAATATCAAGACCAACTTTTATTTGATGAGATTTAAAAAGCGATAAAATAGAAACAGTTGCAGTATTTTTGTTTGTATCATAGGGAAGGCGATTGTTGTCGCCAATAATTTTTTTGATTTGTATGAAATTATTTTTAGAAATAGATAATTCAATCTCATCGCCAATCCCATGAATTGCAAATCCCATCAAATCAAAACCAGGACCAACATTAGAAACAGTAGCCGGGGCAAAAACTTTTATTTTTTTTGATTTCATAAAATTTTATCCAAGTAACCTTGGGCTTTCATCAGTTCAGAAATTAATAATGTTCCGCCAGCCGCGCCACGCACTGTATTGTGCGAGAGCACAACAAATTTATAATCAAACAACGAACACTCACGTAATCTGCCAACCGAGACCGCCATTCCTCGCTCCAAGTTTCGATGAAGTTTCGGCTGCGGATATTTTTCATCGTAAAGGTAAACAATTGGCTGTTTTGGTGCTGAGGGTAAATTTAATTTTTGAGGAGGAGAAGAAAATGACTCCCATACTTGGATGATCTCTTCTGCACTTGCCATATTTTTTAATTTTACTTGAACACATTCTGTATGTCCATCTATCACAGAAACTCGATTACATTGTGCGCTGATTTTTATTTTTGCTAAATCAAATGTATTGTTTTTTAACTCACCCAAGATTTTCAAAGGCTCGCTTTCCATTTTTCCTTCTTCCCCTGAAATAAATGGAATTACATTATCAATAATATCCAAACTTGCCAAACCTGGATAACCGGCACCAGAAACAGCCTGAAGAGTTACGACATTTACACTCTCTAATCCAAAGTTGTCATGAAGCGGTTTAAGCGCCATAACCAAACCAATTGTAGAACAGTTTGGGTTTGTGATAATTGCACCACTCTTTTTATTAGTTTTAATTATTTCGAGATGTTCTGAATTAACTTCCGGGATTATTAGAGGAACGTTTTCATCAAATCTATGATTGCGGGCATTAGAAACAACGAAATATCCATTGTCAGCAAATTCAGATTCAATTTCTCCAGCCACAGATGAATCCAGTGCAGAAAAAACTAATCTTGATTTTAAATTTGGTTCACACTTTTGCACAATCATTTCTTTTACTTTTTCTGGAAGAGGAGTATTCATTATCCAATTGACAGCTTCGGAATATTTTTTACCGGAAGAACGATCTGATGCCGCAACTTCCGTTAACTCAAACCAAGGATGATTCGAAAGAAGTTCAATAAATTTTTGTCCAACACTTCCAGTTGCCCCAAGCACGGCAACTTTTAATTTCTTTTCCATTTTACCTCCGTTTGGTTTGAAGCAGATTTTTGTGAATTACATTCAATGCTTTTGTTAAATCATGTTTGCTGATTACGAGAGAAATATTTAATTCAGACGAACCTTGTGCAATTGCATTAATGTTGATCCTATTTTTACCTAGTGATTGAAATACTTTTCCGGCTATACCGATTGTATGGCGCATGTTTTCACCAACAACGGCAATAATAGAAAGATTATCGTCTATAATCACAGAACCAATTTTCTTATCAATCATTTCCAGACGGAATTCTTCTTCGATCAGTTTTTTTGCTTTCAACCCAAAAGTCGGAAGAATAGCAAGGCAAATACTGTGTTCGGAAGAAGCTTGAGAAATTAAAATAATATTAATTCCATTTTTAGCAAGCACGCCAAATAATCGGGAGGCAATTCCAGTAACGCCAATCATTCCTCCGCCTTGGACCCGGATTATTGAAATATCGTCAATTGAAGAAATTCCTTTAATTGCAAACGAATCATTTGAATTACGGTTAACTATTTCAGTTCCGCAAAAAGTAGGATTAAAAGTATTCTTGATGATAATTTTTATTTTTTTTTGAAGTGCGGGAAGCATAGTTGGAGGATAAATTACCTTTGCACCAAAGTGTGAAAGCTCCATTGCCTCTTCATAAGAAACAGATTTAAGAGGAAACGCATCTTTAACTTTGCGTGGATCGGCGGTTAAAATTCCGTCAACATCTGTCCATATTTCAATTGCCGATGCATTGAGCGCCGCACCAAATATTGAAGCCGTGTAATCAGAACCGCCTCTTCCTAAAGTTGTAATTTCATAATTGGCAGTCGATCCGATAAAACCGGTAATTATTTGAGGGATCTTTTTTTTCTTAAAATAGTCTGAGATGTTTTTATTGGTAATCGAAAAATTAACCCGTGCGTTTCCGAAATCACTGTCGGTTTTAATGAGCAAGGAGGCATCCAAATATTCACAATTGATGTTTCTATTAAAAAGGGTTTCGCTAATTATTGTATTAGAAAAACGCTCCCCAAAACTTAAAATATAATCAAGCGTTCTTGTGGTTAGTTCTTTCACAAGAAAAACGCCGTGTAAAATTTCTTCCAGTTCTATAGATAAGAGATTTATTTTTTCAAGGAGCACTACATTTTTATTTGGATTGAGACCTTTTGCAATATCAATATGTTTTTGGTAAAGTTTATTAAATTCTTCCTTATAATCAGATTTTCTATCGAATGCGGCATTCCCGATTTCAATTAATTTATCTGTTACACCTTGAAATGCAGAAAATACTACAGAAAAATTTTTTTTCTTTTTAACGTAGTATTGAATTAAAATTTGTATTACCTGATTTATTCTATCAACATTGCCGACGCTTGAACCGCCGAATTTTAATATGATCATGATTTTATCCTAAAAAAGTTATGTAATTATAAAAGTGATAATGAGAATGAAACTAACACGTGCACGTTATACACGTTATAGTTTTTGCGGCGTGTGTTGTAGAAGTTTTGTTGATGATATTTGTGCTACTGTTCATTAAACAAAGTGAAAAATATTGGAATGATTATAACAATCTAAATAATTAATAACAAGCAGATTTTTTATCTGCGTCGGTTTCTGTTCTTTCTTGGTTTTTCTTCTCGAACTTTTCTTTTTTTAGGTTGACCGAAACTTTCATTTTGATTCTTTTTCTTTTTTTCAGCCAGTTCAATTGTTATTTGTCTGTTTTTGAATTTTTTATTTTTGAGTGATTTAATTATTAAGTCAGCAAATTCTCCATCGGCTTCAAAAAAGGAGAAACTTTTCAGAATCTCTATTTTACCAATGCGAATATTTCGAACATTTGTGTTGTCATTAATCAAACCAATTAGGTTTGTTGGTTGAAAATCGTCTAGTCTGCCAAGATTAATAAAAAAGCGGGTAAATGCATCATCCTGGTAAGAAACAAAATCTTTTTTCCCTTTAGTTTTTGGAGATTGTTCGGGTACATTTAGGTCGGGCGAATTTTTATAGTATTCCAAAAACCTATTGAATTCAACTGACACAAACTTTTTAATTAACTCTTCTCTCTCTAACCATTCCAATTTCTGAAAAATTAAAGGCAGATATGATTTTATTTGAGAATCATCAACCTCAACTTTTTCCATTTTATCTATCAAATGAAAAAGCTGCTTTTCGCAAATTTCCTTTCCATTTGGAACTGGCAAAAATTTGAATTTGTTGTTTATTGATTTCTCAATCTGGTGTATTTTGTTTTTTTCTTTAAGGTTGGCAATTAAAATCGAAGTTCCGAATCTACCGGCGCGGCCGGTTCTCCCGCTTCTGTGTGTATAAAGTTCAAGCTCATCAGGTAAATTGTAATTTATTATATGTGTTAAATTGTCAACATCAATTCCGCGAGCTGCAACATCAGTTGCTACAAGTAGTGACAAATGTTTGTTGCGAAACTTATTCATTACATAATCTCTTTGCGGCTGCGATAGATCACCATGGAGAGCGTCGGCATCATATCCATCTTTCATTAAGTTTTCTGCTACATCCTTTGTCTCTTGCCGGGTTCTGCAAAAAATAATTCCGTAAATAGAAGGATAATAATCTGCAATTCGCTTAAGTGCTAAGTATCTATCTTTTGCGTGAACCATGTAACATATATGGTTAATATTTTCTGCCCCGGCATTTCTTTTACCGACAGAAACTTCAATCGGATCTTTTAAATATTTTTTTGCTATCGAAAGAACTTCATTCGGCATTGTAGCCGAAAAGAGAAGAGTGTTTTTTTCTCTTGGCGTTTGCTGGAGAATTGATTCAAGGTCTTCTCTAAAGCCCATATTCAACATTTCGTCTGCTTCATCTAGTACAAGTGTTTTAATTTTCGATAGATCAACTACTTGTCTATTGAGTAGATCAAGTAGTCTTCCCGGAGTAGCCGATATTATTTGAACACCGCTTTTTATTTTTTTAATCTGTTTCTCCATGCTGGCACCGCCAAATACAGCGGTGATTTTTACACCCGGACTAAATTTAGCATAACTTATAAGATCATCGGCTATTTGAACGCATAGCTCTCTGGTCGGACTTAAGATTAAATATTGTATAAAATTTTTTGATTGGTCGGTTTTCTGAATAATTGGTAGACCGAAAGCTGCTGTTTTCCCGGTTCCAGTTTGGGCAAGACCAATTATATCCTTTAGCTTTTCTTGCAACAACAAAGGAATTATTTTTTCTTGGATTGGCATTGGATGTTCATAATCTAGTTCACCAATGGCACTTAATATTTTATCACTTATTCCTAATTTTTGAAATGATTGTATCATATATCTACAGTTCTGATAATAATAAAGATAGTTAGTTATTTTATACAGTGAAAACTACTAAAAAATAGACGAATAAATTATTATTGTTTTTAATACGGTCTGAATAAAGTTCAATTCTTTATCTTTGTTTTCAAAAATTCAATCGTTATTATCTATGCCTCGAAAGAAACACGAGAAAATAGCAGCAGTTAGGACGTTTAACAATGTATTTGATTATAAGCATGCAAATGTATCAGAAAAAATTAAAAATTTTTTGAACGGGAAAACTGTTATAGTTGAACTTGGATGCGGACATGCAGACTACACAATCAATTTAGCAAAAATGCACCTAAGAAAAATTTTTATTGGTATAGACCGCAAACCATCGCGAATATATAACGGGGCAAAGTTTTGCAAGGAAAATAATATTGAAAACGCTGCATTTATGATTTGTTACGCAGAAAAGCTCGATGAATTTTTACCGAAAGAAAGCATCAGTGAAATTTGGATTACGTTTCCCGATCCATATCCAAGAAGAAGCAGCATGAAGAAACGGTTAA
>VGVY01000083.1 GCA_016873835.1 Ignavibacteria bacterium | reverse complement strand
AGTCTCGTCGGCCCCGCTTAAAACCCATCATTATTGATGGGTTTTTACTTTTATGTTTTACACATACATCATATATTCCTCAAGTATTGATAAATATTATATTGGTTATACTAATAATCTAACATTAAGATTAGAGCGTCACAATTCAAGCTGGGGTAAATTCAGTTCGAAAGGTGTTCCCTGGCAATTAGTTTATAATGAAGAATTCAACACTAAATCAGAAGCAATTAAAAGAGAAAATCAGATCAAGAAAAAGAAAAGTAGAAAATTTATTGAGGATTTAATCTGTCACGCAGAAGGTCGTCCCGATACCAAATGAAATTTGGTATCGGGAAGTCTCGTCGGCCCCGCACAGTATTTTCAAATTAAATAAGGGAATGATTCCCACTACTTGCATCCCGACTTAAGTCGGGATTTTTTTTCTAAAATCCACAACTCCCAAAAAAAGCTTATAGATTATAACATAAGTAAAAATATTTATTATCGGAGCCGTCAAATAATAAATATGTAATGCAGAAGTTCCATGAATTACATCAAATATCAATGCAACTCTATTTGCTGTACTGATTTCCCTAAACATTAAGATATGATAATTAAAATATTCGAACAAAAATAGAAGTGGAATATAAAGTATGTAAACAATTGAAATTGATTTCCATCTCGAATTTAATTTTTCCTTTAATTGTTTATATGTAAAGGAACAAAGGATTAATCCTATTGTCCATAATATCCAAGTAGTAACATTGATACCAGGTGTGTTTAAAAAACTAACATTGTATTTATATCCATAAAATCCGACCCAAAGAAATGAAATGGTAATGCTTACAAAGAATATTGTAAAGAGATCAAAATACTTCCTCTTGATTTCAATTATTATAAGCTTTTCATTTACAATTAAGTAGAAACAAACAACTCCTCCGATAAATCCAATTACAATATCTGTGATTTGGTCTTTAAATGTCTCCGGTTCAATAATTTTAAATAGTAAATATCGAAATAGAATTTCGCCTAATTCATAGATAACTAAAAAAAAGATTTGATAGAGAAAGGGATTGCTTTTTTTGTAATAAATAATGATTACAAATAGTACAAAGCCAGACCATAAATGAACAAATGACCAATAATCAAAAAAGAAGAATTGATTTTCATATATCCTGGTATAAAGCCAGTCAAACCTATCATAATACCAATATCTAAGAAGTTCCAAAAGTATCTTTCAACGGAAAATTACTGTTCTGTGCTTCTATTGTATTTAAATAAATAGTAATTAAAAATTATATAATAAATAATCATTATTGAATACATACTAGCAATCATAACATTTATAAATCCGAAACCAAACACAAATAAAAAACTTAGAATTAGCAAGATCGTATTTGTGTACAGAGAAAGGAAAAATGCACGCAGCCTTAATTTCATAATTTCTGGGAATTCATTCTTCTCTTTTGATACTACTAACAGAAATATTCCAAGCAGAAGTAAAAGTCCTGAAATTTCCTCTCCAAAATTGTTCTGAATAAATGTTAAATACTTGGTCTCAAAGAAGGATGAATAAATTGCAAAAACAGTTATATCAAAAACCTCCAGTTTAATACCGTAATAAAATCTAATCACTCCAAAAATAAATCCAGAAATTATTAATCCTAAGCTTAACCATTTAAATTTATTAGGTAATAAATAATTATTTTCTTTATTCAAAATACCTCTTAATAATTCTGAGTATAGACATAAGAACTAGCTGTACTCCCATCTTCAAGAAACACTTCTACATGAACTAACCCAAATTTATGATTCGCTTTGTATACAATTTTCTTGACGCCTGGAATTCGAGAATCTTGTTCCACAGTGACTACTTTAATATTCATAAAACCGTATGGAAAATCATCCGTACTTGATTTTTGAGTAACTGTTCTTGTAATTGTCTTTCCATCCGATTTTGTAATTTGATATTTATCACCAACATTAGCATCATATTTTACAAGCGTATGCTGTTTCCCGTCTTTATTAAAGAAATCTTGTATCCCTTCTGAAGTTGATTTCACTTGGAATGTTGTATTAATTTTTCCTGAGGCATCTGTAATCGTTGCCGGAATTTTATTAACGTACTCTTGAATTTTTGAAGAACCGGTTGGATCAGCTTTTATACTTATGGTTAATAAACCACTTTCATTTTTTGTGATTTTTATTTCTTCATTAAGATTAACGTATTGAGTACCGACTTTTACTGAGGATGTAAATTTATTTCCGACTTGATTGATTGGAATATTTGTCTCTCCTTTAATTTCATTCGGGTCCTTTGGTTTATCATCTTCTACCAATGATTTCAGCCAATCACAAGACTGTAGAGAAATAGAAATAACAACAATGAACAATATTTTTGTTATATTTTTCATAAAACCTCACAGAAATTTTTCCTCTACAACTTACATTATTGTTATTCGAGTATCAATGAAAAATATTTTTATATAATTGGATCCATTACTGATTCAATATTATAAAGACTATATGTCCCATATATTCACTCCTAAAATATTTCAACTGGATTTTTTATCTTCGTAATACATTTAATTTGGAATTTATTAATGACTCATAAATTCTTCTTTTTTGTACTTATTCTATTTAATATTTTGTTTTCCCAAGTCATCGGCCAAAATAAAGATTCTCTCATATATAAAAGAAATGTAATAAAAGCTGAACTGACTTCCTTAAAACTACAAATTGACAGTCTTAGAAAAACCTCAGCATCTTTAACTGAAAAAATTGGAAAGACAAATCTAGAAATTGAAGGACTCTTCACAAAAATATTCGGGAAAGAGTACGGTGTTAGGATTTTCAATAAACAAATTTGGAAAGGGATGTCCGAAATGATGCTAAAAACAAGTTGGGGTGTCCCCGACAAAATTGAAAAAAATATTGAAAAATGGGGAGTCTTTACTCAATGGTATTATGGAAAAATTACATTCTTTTTTCGAGATTCTAAACTCACTGATTGGGAAGAAAAAAAATAAAACTCTTTGAGCAATTAATTTAGTTGATTTATATTGTGTTATGAATAATTAATTCAATTATGAAATTATTACTAAAAATATTATTTCTGCTTTCCTATTCCCTCATTCTTGGGCAGCAAATCCAAATTAATGATCCATATCCAACGTTAAACATTAACAATGAAATCAAATTTAGAGTTGATAAATACTTCCCAATATTTGGTTTGAGTGAAAAACCATTCACTAATGAAAAATTTATTAAACTTACCGATATCGACGGAATATTTATTGCATATCTTTTTTTTAAAGATCAATACACTCCTCCTAAGTACGATAAAAAAGCTAAGACGATTAGACTTTTTTTTCCAGACTCTTATTATAATTATATCATTCAAAGACTTGAGAAAGAAGATGCTTATATAGTTTATCGAGAATACAAAGAAGGTCATAATTGGGGTGAAATCTATTTTGATAAATATCCATAATGACAAGAACAGTTAACTACAACGAAATCTCACCAGTTTACAATGATCGATATAAAGTTAGTCCTCTTGATGGAATTAATAATTTTCTTCTCAATTTAATCAGCAAATATTGCCCAAAACAAATTTTAGAAGTTGGATGCGGAACTTGTTACTGGCTAAACTCAATTAATACAAACAATGCAAATTTATTTGGGGCTGATTACTCAATTGGGATGTTGAAACAAGCAAAAGAATCTTATTGCAAAAATTTTATGTTGATTAATGCAGATGCAAATCAGCTGCCATTAAAGAAAAAATATTTTGATTTGATATTATGCATTAATGCAATTCATCATTTCTCAAACTACCAGAAATTTATTACTGATGTTTCTAAACTCATAAACCCTAATGGTTATTTCTGCATAGTTGGATTAGATCCTCGTGACAAAAATACAGACTGGTATCTGTATAAATATTTTGAAGGTACTTTTGAAATGGATTTAATGAGATATCCTGAATTCACAACTATTCAATCCGTAATGGATTTATTCAATTTTACAAATATAAAAATTGAAATTGTTCATAGTATAAGCTCGCAAAAAATAGGAGAAGAAGTTCTGACAGATCACTTTATTGACAAGCGAGGTGCTTCGCAATTAGCATTGCTATCTGATTCGGAATTTCAAAATGGTATCAATAAGATTAAAACAGATATTGCGAATGCAAAAAAATACAGTCAAGAAATTATTTTTAATACTAAAATGAATTTTTACGCGATTACTGGACAAATAAAAGGCTGAAAATTATCTACCTATTTTTTAAACGAACATTGGTGGCTTATGTCTTTCTTAGAATTTATAATTCTTTTAGTTGTTGCTTCAATCTGCGGAGGAATTGGTCAAAGCATTGCCGGTTATTCTCTTGGCGGTTGTTTTGTTTCTATTATTGTCGGTTTTATTGGAGCTTGGCTTGGTCCATTGATCGCAAGAGAACTTAACTTCCCGCAATTTTATACTATTACCATTGGCGATAGAGAGTTCCCGGTCGTTTGGTCAATTATTGGTTCTGCAATTTTTTCTTTGGTTGTGGGCTGGATAAGTAAAGGAGTTAAAAGAGATGAAAACTAAATAATAGTTTTTCTAATTGAAATTTATTTAAGATAAATCATTTTCTTTGACGAAATAAATTTTTCAGTTTCCAACCGGTAAATATAAACTCCGCTTGGTAATTCTCCATTCGCAATTCTCCATTCGCAATTATAATTCCCCGGTTCTTTGTATTCATTCACAAGTGTTGCTACTTCTCTGCCAAGTAAATCAAATACTTTTAATTTTACAAAACTTGCAGCCGGCAATTGATATGAAATTGTAGTTTCCGGATTAAATGGATTTGGATAATTTTGTGATAAAATATATTCTGTAGGTAAATATTCTTCATCAACACCTGGATTTGGATCGACAAACATCTCAACTTCTTTTACATTTTTACCATTTTCATCTTGACCGCCAAATACTAATATGGCATTCTCATAATTAATTACCATTGGATTTCTTCTAGCAAATTGAAGCTCTTTAAATTTTAGAATTCCCATTGAACCATCAAGATAAAATACAATTTCATCTATTGATTTAAGAGCTTTCTTAGATTCATTATATCCGCCTATTAAATACCCTTTACGAAGTTTTGGGTTATAAACTGCAGTCCCTCCAGCTCTTGGTTCTGTTAATAGGTCTGTTCTATCAACTAATTGTTTTTGCTCAATTCTATACGCCTTAACCCAAGTTTTAACTCCGTTAAATACACCGCCAAAGATATACGCAATATTATTAAGGTAAAAAGACATATGCTCTCTAGGAATTTCCGCAGTCGGAAAATCATATTTATAAGTCTCTGTTTTGCTCTTAAGATTATACTCTACTATATAAGAAATGTTTTCTGATAATAATGAACGGCCGCCAATAACTAAAAAAACATCACCATAAATATGGCCAGTGGCATAACTCCTATTTAAATTTGGTTTACTGAAATAATTAAATGGAGTCGAGGAGCTCTTATAAGTCCAAGCTTCAAGAACTTCTTTACTGGTTGATGTAACCTCAGCACCTCCACTGTAGACTATTGTAGTATCCCATAGTCCGGCAATAAAAAAACTCCGTGGTGAAATCATTGAGCCAACAAATTTCCATTCATTTGTACTTAAATCATATTCCTGAATCCAATCAACAGATTTTTGAAAGTAATCAGAGTAGCCACCAAGAATATAAAATTTTGGATCTGTTTTTGATTGGTTATAAATTACTTGTCCGCCAGTTACCGGAAAAGGCATTTCGGAAATTTTAATCCAAACAGCTTGGGCTAAAACTTTTCCAGAAAGAAAAATTGCTATGATTGAAATTAAAACTAGTCGCTTCATAATTAGGACTATCATCCTTTATATCATCAACGCACAATAATAGTGCCGTCTATTTTACAACGATCATCTTTTTAATTGCAGTGTAGTTATTAGCATTTATCTGATAAAAATATATTCCGCTCTGCAAATTCTTCGCATCAAATTCAACTCGGTAATATCCGGCTGGCTTATAAGTTTCAACTAATGTTTCTACTTCCTGCCCTAAAACAGAAAATACTTTAATTGATACAAAAGAATCTTCTGGTATTCCATAAGTAATTGTGGTTGTTGGATTAAATGGATTTGGATAATTTTGACCAAGTTCATATTCGTTTGGTATTCCATTCCCTTTATCTTTAACACTCACTAATGCTGAACCAGTTAATGTAGTTGTATCCTTAACACTTAAAAATCCATCCGTCAGTTCAATTATTACCTGAAATTGTTGATTTGCTTGATTCGCATAAGGTGCCCATTTAAATAATCCGTTTAATGTAATGCTGCTTCCAAGTGGTCCTTTCACTAAATTATAAAACATAGGATCACTATCTGGATCAAGTCCGGTTAATTGAAACTTGAATTCGACCGGAACATTATGAACTGGAACAGTTTGTGGTGGTAGTTTTGTTAAAAACATTGGAGCTCTATTTACATTATTAACTGTAACTTGAGCACTTTTTGAATCACTCAGTTGTGTTTCATCTGTCACCTTAAAAGTGATTACATAACTCCCAGCTTGATTGTATTGAGGAGTCCATGAAAATAAACCAGTAACCTCTCCTAATATCGCTCCGGTTGGTGCATTTTGCATACTATACTTTAAGACTGAACCATTATCAGGGTCAGTACCAATTAACTGAATATCTAAAATTTGACCTTCATTTGTTGTATAAGGTGGTAAAGGATTTAATGATAGAGTGGGTGGCGAACTGACATCGTTTACTGTTATTTGAGCAGTCTTTGAGTCTGTTCCATTATTTTCATCTGTAACTGTAAAAGTTATAGTATAAGATCCTGACTGCTGTGCATTTGGTGTCCAGCTAAACGTTGCAGAAGTATTGCTGTTTTTTGTTAATGTAGCGCCTGTTGGTAATGTTGTCGATGTATAATTTAAAACTGAATTCTGATCTGGATCTGAACCGGTTAATTGTATTGTAAAAGCTTGATTCTCATTAATATTATATGGACTTGCTGGGTTTAAATTCAAAGTCGGATTTCTATTTACATTCACAACTGTAATTTCTACTATCATTGTTGAGGATGAGTTTCCATCATTTGCATTAAATTGAACTGAATAACTTCCTTGTTGATCATATGTCGGTGTCCATGAAAATGTTCTGGTAGTAGGATTAAATGTAGCCCCATTCGGTAGCGTGCCGGTTGAGTATGTTACTGGTAAACCCTCTGGATCAGTAGCACTGACAGTAAAAGTTAGGAGTACATTTTCATTTACAGTTTTTGGTGGAACAGATGTAAATACTGGAGGATTATTCGTCGTCGATACTGTTGCAGTGCCGGTATTTTTTGTAACATTCAAATCTTGCGATAGTGTTTGAAATTTCGTCTGAAAATTATTATCAAATGTTAAGCTTGTACTCCCTACATTTCTATATTTTATTTTAATGTTTAATAAAGTTCCTTGCCCGGAAATCGGATTTGCACCAGCCCAAACAAAACGTATATATCCAGTAGTGGTATTTGCAGCAAAC
Source organism: Ignavibacteria bacterium (assembly GCA_016873835.1). Lineage (GTDB taxonomy): Bacteria > Bacteroidota > Ignavibacteria > Ignavibacteriales > Melioribacteraceae > DSXH01. The sequence continues at coordinate 2,856 of VGVY01000083.1, read as the reverse complement.
TGAGGAGAGCTGGAAATTATTGCCCCATTTAAATTGAAATCATCTATGTGAACAATGTTCGGATCATAATTAATCTGAAATTGAAATGCATAAACATCTTTTCCAGTTAAATCGCTAACCGTAACAGCCGCAAAAACCTCTGTGTTCGGTGAACCTACTACATTAGGTAATGTTATTGTCACTTGCGAAAAACTTCTGCTTGAATAAAAAACAAAGAAGACCAACAATAGTAATAGATTATTTTTTTTCATGACATTCCTATTTAATATTTACTACTCTAATTTAAAACAAAAATGCCCCTTTTTAAAGGGGCATTTTTGATCATCATCACTTCTAATTATTTCACAAATAACATCTTCTTAACTGATACATAATTCTCTGCTTCAATCTTATAAATGTATAAACCAGTATTAAGATTGTTTGCTTCAAATGCTACTTTATGATATCCGGCAGCCATTGTTCTATTTGCAAGAACTGCAACCTCTTGGCCTAAAATATTGAATACAGTCAACCTAACATTTGATTCTTTAGGAAGACCGAATACAATTGTGGTCGATGGGTTAAATGGATTTGGATAGTTTTGAAGTAGTTTGTATTCAGTTGGTATTCCACTGAATTCATCTTCAACACCAGTAATTGTACTACTTGCTTTAATGGTTTCTGAATACAATGTTGATAGTGTTCCATCAGTTACTCTAATGGTAAGAACATATGACTTACCAGCTTGATCAACTTTTGGAAACCATGTATAAATACCATTGGTCGTTATATTACTGTTTGCTGGACCTGCTTCCATACTGAATGTCACTGCATCTCCATCAGGGTCGTTTGCTACCCATAAGAAATTATACGCTACCGGAACATTATGAACCGGTACTGTAACATTCGGAGGAATTACTGTGGTGAATACTGGAGCTCTGTTAACATTTGTTACAGTAATTGTTGTAACAACTGATGCTGATGCACTTTTGTTGTCAGTTACTGTAAATGTAATCGAATATGTTCCAGCTTGTGTATATGAAGGTGTCCATGCAAATAAACCAGCTGCACTAAGTGTAGCACCAGTTGGTCTTGCAGTCGATGAATATGTTAATGTGTTATCGGTATCAACATCAGCACCAACTAATTGAATCTGGAATGGTGAACCTTCTGGAATTGAATAAGTAGGTCCTGCCGGATTCAATGTAAGTGTAGGAGCTCTATTAACATCATTTACAGTAATATTTGCAACTGCAGTTGCAAATTCACTATTGCCGTCTGTTACTTTGAATGTAATAGAATAACTTCCTGCTTGTAAATATGTTGGTGTCCAGCTGAATGCACCTGTGTTTGCATTTAATGTAGCGCCAGTTGGTAACGGAGTTCCCGAATATGTTAATGCTGTTCCATCAGGATCTGCGCCAACTAAAGCTATATTTAATGCAACATTTTCATTAACTGTGTATGGACTGGCTGGCGTTAGAGATAATGTAGGTGCACTTGTTGACACAACAACAGTTCCAGATTGTGTTGCTGCAGTAGGTGTACCAGCGTTAAACATAAAACCTGTAAAAGCAATTGTTGATGTTCCAGCTGCTTTTGGTTTTGCAGTTAAATACACAAGTATTCCGCTGCCTGTTATTGCTGATGATTTTGCCCATGCAAACGACACAGTGCCTGTTGTGTTATTGTAATTGATTTGTGCACTTCCTCCAACTGATAATGTACCCGTCAAATCATATCCAGTTAATTCAAGTACTGCTGGATTGAAAGTACCTGTAAAATTATATGAAACTATATTGTTACCACTCGTTAGAGTTGTAACATATATCGGTATCATTATTGAGCTTGCATTTGTTGCCGCTGAAACTGTACCGCCGTATACCATAATACCGGCTGTTACAGCTGTGCCAGCAGTTACATTTGCAGCTGGTGTTCCAGCATTAAACATGAAGTTCAAAGGAGCTCCAACATTTAATGCCGTTGTACCGACACTCTTAAATTTGAATACTAAGTTTAGTAAAGTTCCTGAACCTGATAATGGAGTTGCTTTTGCCCATGCTACGGAAATAAAGCCAGTAGTTGTATCTGCATTTACTACAAGATCAGCTGCACTAACCTTGCCTCCTGTAACGTCAACACCCGTTATTATTGCTATAGCGGGATTATACGTTACTGTAAATTGAAATGCAGTCACGTTCTGACCGGTTAAATCTCCTACCGTAATAGCACCATTCTTAACCATTCCTGAAGTACCCGTAACATTAGGTAGAGTCACATTAACCTGAGCATTTATATCCGTTCCTAGCATAAGCATTGCAACAACTATCGTCAAGATCTTTACAACGCTTACTTTGAAACTTCTCATTATCACCTCATTTTATTTTGGTTTCATTTATTAAGAGCTATTATTCCCTTTGGGGCGAATTTCTTCGCCCCTTAGGAGAGATTTAACCCTTACTTCAATAAGTTCATCTTCAGTGTCGACATGAATTTACCAGCATTCAATCTGTAAATGTAAATTCCTGAGGATACTTTTCCGCCGTAATTATTTGTTCCATCCCATTTAACTGTATAGAAGCCAGCTTCTTGTTCATTATCTATCAATGTCTTTACTACTTGTCCTAACATGTCATAGATAACTAAAGTTACTTTTGCATTCTCTGCCAACGAGTATTTTATACTTGTTGTTGGGTTGAATGGGTTTGGATAGTTCTGGCTTAAAGCAAATTCTGTCGGAATTTCTCTTACATTTACTGCATTGAGCTCTTCACGAAGATCATCGTTTAGTACAGCACTACCTGTTACTGTTACGGTTTCTTGTCCATTTAATTTAAAGCTTACTACTGATACTACTCCATCTTTCAATGGTTCAAG
>VGVY01000082.1 GCA_016873835.1 Ignavibacteria bacterium | reverse complement strand
GTGATTGGAGAACAAATACATTAAAAATAATCGAGTCTATTTTTTATAGTGATGTTGCTGTATTTTTTAGTAATTCAAAAAATAGGGTTGTAATGATGCCAAGTTCATTTCACGAAGCCCAAAATCTGAAAGAAGTATTTACGTATAAAAGCTATTTTGATGCACTTAATAAATTTATTTCTTTACAAGAAAGCCTGGATAAAACAAAACCATTAGTAAAAGAACTTGAGAAAAATCTAAATAAAAAGATTGAGAACTTGACTAATAAAATAAACAGCTTAATTGCAAAACTTAAGGACGGTTCTAAAGAAAATGAATATTTTAGAGATGCTCAATTAATTTTAGAAAATATAAATATGATTAAGAAAGGAATGAAAGAAATTATAGTAAAGGATTCTGAATCCGGTTTAAATAAAAAAATTAAATTGATTGATAAATTATCACCATACGAAAATGTCGAAATGCTTTTTGAAAAAGCCCGAAATGAAAAAATAAATTTTCAAAAATCTAAAGATCTAATTAGAATATTACAAATTGAATATGAATCGCTGATAAAAAAAAGTGATACTTTAGAAATTTCTCCCTCTTTAGAAAATATACAGCACTTAAGAAAATCTTTAAAAATAAAATCAAATATGAAAGCTAATAACCGCATTGAAATTCAAGGTAATTTCAGACATTTCGTAATAAATGAAAAATATAATGTCTACGTGGGCAAGGATAGTAAAAACAATGATATTCTAACAACCAGATTTGCTAAGCAAAATGATTATTGGTTTCATGCAAGAAGTGTTTCTGGCTCACATGTTGTCCTTAGAGTTGAAAATTCAAAGGAGCCGATTCCAAAAAGTGTTCTGAAAAAAGCCGCTTCAATTGCAGCATTTTATAGTAAAGCAAAGACTTCAAAGTTAGTTTCAGTTAGTTACACTCTTAAAAAATATGTATCTAAAAGTAAAAACATGCAGATAGGGCAAGTTTCATTACTTAAAGAACAAGTAATTCTCGTATCACCAGAAATTCCAAAGGATTGCCGGTTTATTAATGAGATGTAACTCCATTAATTTCTTATTTTGTAATTTGTTATCAAGAAAAATTAATTGTTATGATAAATAAATCACAAGTAAAAAAAATTCTTATAATTAAGTTAAGAGGAATCGGTGATGTAGTTTTGTCTACAATCGTACTTGATAACCTTAAATATGAATTCCCTTCAGCACAAATTGACTATATTTCAGATAAGCCATCAAAAGCATTTTTAGAAAATTTAAGTTTTATTACTAATGTATATACTTACCCTCGAAAGCTCAGTAAGAAATTGAAATTATTTTGGGATATAAGAAAAAACAGATATGATTTAGTTTTTGATTTCTTCTCAAACCCAAGCACAGCTCAAATTACTTTTTTAAGTGGAGCAAAGTACAAAATTGGGTTCCCATACAAAGGTAGAAAATTTGCTTATAATCTTTTTGGTCCTTCGGAAAGAAATAAATATCATAATGCAGAACTTCATTTAGAAGTTCTTAAAAAAATTGGACTTGAGTGCAATCATCAAAATCTTCATTTTGAATTAAGTGAAAATGATAACTTATTTGTTTTTAAATTTTTAACTTCTATCAATCCAATAAATAAATTGCTAGTTGGGATTTCACCTTCAGGTGGCTGGGAATCGAAGAAATGTGATTCAATTAAGTTTGCTGAAATAGGATTAGCCTTAATAAAAAAGTATAAAGCTCAGATTTTAATCTTATGGGGACCTGAAGATAAAATCCAGGCAGAAGAGATAAATCATTTAATTGGTAATGGATCATTACTCGCTCCAGCAACTTCCATAATGCAGATGGCTTCTTTCATAAAACACTGTGATTTATTTATAGCTAATGATTCTGGACCGATGCATATTTCTACTGCGGTTGGAACTCCAGTATTAAGTCTTCATGGTCCAACTAATCCAAATCACCAAGGACCATTTGGCTATAAACATGAATGGATAAACCTTCCAAACCTTGATTGTATTATGTGCAATTTGCTTGTATGTCCGCGTAATCATGAATGTTTCAAGGAATTGCCAATCGATAAAGTTATGAATAAGGTTGAAAAATTAATTGAGAAAAATAATATTGATGTTCAATGAAATCCGTTGAAATTAAATTTCGCAAATTTCTTTTAAGATTGCTATTGCTCATTAAGAAGAGTGAGAAACAAAAAGAGATTCCACCAATTCTAAAGAGTACAAAAATTTTATTCATTCGCTTAAATAGAATTGGCGATGCTCTTGTATCTACACCTCTTTTGTACGAAATAAAAAAATATTATGGTTGTACAATAAATGTTTTAGCTGGCTCAAAAAATTATTTTATTTTCACTAATACAGATTTATCTGATGAAGTAATAGTATTTAATAAAAAACTGAAAAGTATTTCCGACCTTATTAAAGTAATAAATGAAAGAAATTATGACATCATTGTTGATTTGCATGATGATGTATCAACTACAGTCAGTTATATAATGGCATTTTCTAAATGCGAACACAAGGTTGGTTTAGACAAAGAAAATAAAAAACTGTACAATTATATTATTCCAAAGCTAAATCCTCAGACAACTCACATAGTTGATAGGATTATGAATTTTAATGTTGCATTTAATTTTGTTTATGATCAATCCAAGATTAATATTAGATATCAAGTTAAACCTGAATCACAAGAACGGGCAGAACAATTCTTGAATAAACATTTTCCAGTAAAAAGATTTTTAATGGGTATAAACATTTCTGCTGGCAGTGATGCACGTTTTTGGGGTGAGAGTCATTATAAAGAATTAATTTCTTCAATCAGCAATTACAAAGCTGATATTGTCATTATGTGTCTTGAAAAAGATTTGAGAAAAGCTTGGGAAATATCCGTTAATAAATACCCAATCTTTTTTAGACCAAGTTTTGATGATTTTGCTGCTATGATTAAAAATTTGAATTTGTTGGTTACTCCCGATACATCAGTTGTTCATATTGCATCAGCCTTCATAATACCTTTGTTCGGAATCTATGTGCAATATGATACAGATGACGAAATCTGGTATCCTTACAAGTCACCGTATGAATGCGTCGTAACTTCTGAAGCAACGTTACATAACATTTCATTTAATTCAGTAAAAAATAAATTTATCCCATTTTTTGAGAAATATTATGGCTCATACAACACTAAGTGAAAAAGAAAAAAATAAAATTTTAACTTGTAAGAATTTTAATGGATACAAACCATGTTTTCCCGACCATAATTGCTGGGAGAATGGATGCAAGGAACATAATCCAATGGGGACGAGAATTTTAATTATTAATTTTGATGCTATGGGTGATGTTTTAATGACCACAGCCCAGTTATCAGCATTGAAAAGAAAATTCCCAGATTCAACCATATATTGGATTACACTAAAAAATGCTCTTGGATTATTATTGAATAATCATTTAATAGATAAAGTATTCTCGTTTGACCATGAATCGATTCTTATTCTCAAAGAAATGGAATTTGATATAATAATGAACGTCGATAAATCTCTTCGTTCTGCCGCACTTACAATGCAATTAAGTGGTAAACAAAAATTAGGATTTGGATTAAGTTCAACTGGTAAAATAATTCCAATTAACAAAGGAGCTGAATATAATTATTTGCTGGGGATGAATGACAACTTAAAATTCAAGGTTAACCAAAGAACGGGCCAAGATTATTTAGCAGAAACTTTCGAATTGCCAAATCATAGAGATGAATATATTTTTAATTTCACACTTGAAGAAATGGAATTTATAGATCATTACAAAACTCAAAACGGAATTCAATTCAAAGATGAAATAATTGGATTCAATACTGGCTGCTCCCTCTTATTCCCAAACAAAAAAATGACCATTGAACAACATATTGTTCTCATTGAGAAATTTCTCACCATGCATAGGTTTAAGATTATGCTGCTAGGTGGCCCAGAAGATGAAGAGAGAAATAAAATTATTTATAGCCATTTTGAAGGGAAAATAATTAATACTCCTACAAACTTTGGTGTTCGAAAAGGTGCTTGCTACGAAAATATTCCGGAAGTAATTATTACTGGTGATTCATTTGGAATGCACTTAGCTATAGCATTAAAAAAATATGTCATTGCTTGGTTTGGTTTAAGCTGTTGGACAGAAATAGACTTATACGACCGAGGAGTAAAGATATTTCCTGAAGGTTTACATTGTGCTCCATGTTGGAAAAAAACTTGTCCCTATAACCTTGAATGTATCCAAATGATTGATCTCGAAAGAATTGTAAAAGAAGCTATTAATTACTTTGATAAAAAGAATTGAACGGAAATCAAAATAAATTTTCTCAAAAATATCTACAGAAAAACAAACCATTGGTTTTGTCAGGTGCCATGGGAAGTTTTCTCCAACAATCAGGTAATGCTGATGACAAATTTCTTTGGCAGTCAAGGATAAATTATGAGCATCCAAATAAAGTGAAAGAACTTCATATAAAGTATTTAGAAGCTGGAGCTGAAATCATTACAACAAATACTTTTAGAACAAACCCTGAAGCTGTGAAAATATCTAATCTTGACATTTCAATTAAAGATTTTGTAAATAAAAGTGTTAGAATTGCTTTTGAAGCAAACGAAAATTTTAATGCTGTTATTGCTGGTTCTAATCCACCGGCTGAAGATTGTTACCAATTTGAGAGAACAATTAGTAAATCAGATTTAGAATACAATCATAAAAAACACATTGATTTACTTTGGGAAAGTGGTGTTGATATTATTTGGAATGAAACTCAAAGCCATAAAGATGAAATAGAACTTATTGGATCCTTCTGTTCTATTAACAAATTGCCATTTGTCATTTCAATTTTTTTTACTGAGGATTTGAAATTACTTTCCGGTGAAAATATTGAGGAAGCAGTGAAAATAATTAGTCAATTCGATCCAATAGCAATTGGATTCAACTGCATAAAACTCACTACTTTTCAATCATATTACAATAAAAACCAATCAAAATATTCTCATGGTTTTTACTTGAACTGTGGCTCTGGGTCAATTAAAGACAAATCAATTACTTGCGGAATTTCACCAGAAGTATATATTAATTCAATTACAAAATTTATTAATTCGAACACATTGTTTGTGGGTTCGTGCTGCGGTTCCTCCCCTGATCATACAAGAGTTATTAAGGATTACATTGATGGATTCAATTGTTAGTAAAGCACCCTCTAAAATAAATATTGGTTTATATATTATATCAAAGCGAAGTGATAATTTTCACAATCTGCTTACTTTATTTTATCCTATTCATGATCTTTTCGACACGTTAGTATTTAAAAAATCTGATCAATTCGAATTTAGATGTAATGATGAATCATTACCAATTGATTCATCGAACCTAGTCGTTAAAGCAAAAGAATTGATTGAAAATACTCTTAATAGAGAAATTAATGTTAGTATTTTTCTCGAAAAGCATATTCCATCCCAAGCTGGACTTGGTGGCGGAAGTTCAGATGCAGCAACAACATTAAATTCGCTAAACTATTTGTTTAGCTTAAACCTATCGGAAAATATTTTATTGGAACTTGCACTAAAACTTGGTTCAGATGTGCCATTTTTTCTTAATGCTCAACCGTCAATTGGAAAATCAAGAGGTGAAATTCTTTCAAACTTAAAATTGTGTATCAAGGAACCTATTTTAATTGTTTATCCTCGAATTAGTATTTCTACAAAAGAAGCATTTCAAAATATTTCTCCTCATGAAACTATGATTCATTATGAACAATTTTTAAATAAAGATAAATTAGATTACAATAAACTGCGCGAAGGGATTTCAAATGATTTCGAAAAGTATGTATTTAATCGATACCCTGAGATTGAAAGAATAAAAAATGTAATGTATGAACATGGTTCAATTTTTTCACAAATGTCAGGAAGTGGTTCAACTATTTATGGGGTTTTCTCAACTTATGAGGATGCAAAAAGAGTTTCAGATGAATTGCCAAAAGACTATTTCAAATTTATAAGTAGCTCTCATAATTAGAATCTGTATTTGACGTATCCTCAATTGTTTCATATGGAAGTGAAATAACAACACAAGTTCCTGGTTTACCTTTTTTCATAATTGGTGATGGGCTTTCAATTCGAATAACTCCATTATGTCTTTCGATAATTTCTTTTACGAGTGCTAATCCCATTCCACTCCCCTCAACTTTGCCTTTATTTACATTTGAAGCTCGATAAAATTGTTCAAATATTTTTTCTTTCTCTTCAAGTGGGATTCCGATACCATCATCTGATATTCTTAAAATTAAGTGGCTTTCTTTTCCTTCTATAGAAATCTCAACATGTCCATCTGGCGTGTTATATTTTATACTGTTGTTTATAATATTTGAGAAAGCTAAATCAAGCAGCAGTGGATCTGCTTTTACTATTTTTTGATTATCTCTCGAATCCTTCAACTCAATAAGAATATTTTTTGACTTTGCAGTTTCAGTGTGCTTCTCTATTATATTTTGAAGTAATTGAACTAAGTTAATTTCTTCAGTTGACTTTATATTTAACAGCTTTAGTTTTGAAATCCGAAGAACACTGTTAATTAATTCAAGTGTTTCTTCTCCTCTTGCTTTTGCCCTCTCTATTTTTACTTTTACCTCATCACTAATGGGTCCAACATAGCCATGATAAACTAAATCAAGTATTGACATCACTGCAGTTACTGGAGTTTTTATTTCATGTACAACTCCCATCGTGTATTTTTGCTTCGATATTTCTAATTCCTTCACCTTCTCGACTGTTTGCCTTAGTTGTTGCTCCCTTTGATAAAGCTGTCTAGCAATTTTATTCGCTATATAAACACTAACGAAAAGCATGAATGTAAATGAGATGATGAAGAAGATATCGTACGTAAGAACTTGTGGTCTTACATTAGTATAAAGTCCATGAATTATATGAGTTTCAACAATTTTATATCGCTGGAATATCGCCAATGTAGCGAAAGACAGACTAATTATACTTGCTGTTGCATAAACAATATAACCAGGGAGTATTAAACTTCCGATTATCATGTGAAAAATAAAAAACATATACAATGGTGATTCAATTACACCGGTATAGTAGACAACTACCATAAGAGAAATTAAATCGAGCATTATTTGAATTAGAGAAAGATGCATGCAGTTAAACTTTCCTGGCACACACCCAACATGTTTTCTAACAGAATGTAAAGTAATATTATAAAGTAAAATTAGAATTGATGTAATGATTACTGCACGTACTTGAAGGCCGGTAAGTTTAAAATTAAGAAGTGTATCACCAATTACTACAAATCCAAATAGAAGTATTGCAGCAAAATATCTTAAACGGATGAACCATAAATTTCTAGTTCGAATAGCACGCCAAAATTCTCCGTAATGATGTGCCCACTCTGGTACGATTATTAACATAATTTACCGCTACATACAATAAGTAATGACAAAATAGTTATTGAATAAGTTAAAGTAAATTTTAAAAAAGTAATGCCATCATGTATGGTGGCATTACTTAATATAATTTAAGCTATATAACGCCCACGTTTCAGATAATGAGTATGCAATAATTTATGCGATTTATGTCCGCATGGTCCATCAGTTAGAAACTCTTCATAAATTCTTGCGACGTTTGGATTTTCGTGGGATTTTCTAATCTCAAGTGTTTCATCCTCAGAGTAAATTGCTTGTGCTCTTTTTTTACGAATTTCAGGCGTTGTTGGTATTGGTTGACCACCACCGCCAAGGCATCCGCCAGGGCAAGCCATAAATTCGATAAAATGACATTCAGAAAATTTACCGCCAGATTTTATATCATCCATAATTTTTTTCGCATTTGCTGTTCCATGTGCTACCGCAATTTTTAATGTTGCACCTTTCAACCAGTCCCAATTAGGTATTAGGTGTTTTATGATAGGTGGAACTGGTCCAACTTCATTTCCAATTGGGATTTCCATATAGCGGATTCCTTCGAAACCTCTTAAAGGAATAATGTTTGCTTTTGAAAATATATCCTCAGTCTTCTTTCCTAACACAAATTCAACAACAGATCTGATTGCAGCCTCCATAACGCCGCCAGTTGCTCCAAAAATTAATCCAGCTCCACTAGCCTCTCCAAATGGAGAATCGAAATCACTCTTCGGCATCTCCGGTAAATGAATTCCGGCTTCCTTAATCATTCTTGCAAGTTCTCTTGTAGTTAAACCGTAATCAACATCTTTATAGCCGCTATCTGCCATTTCAGGTCTATTACATTCGAATTTTTTAGCAGAACATGGCATCACTGCAACTGATACAACATCTTTTGGATCAATTCCAGCTCGTTCAGCATAAAATGTTTTTAAAATTGCTCCAAACATTTGTTGAGGTGATTTTGCTGAACTAAGGTTATCTAAAAATTCAGGGTAAAAATGTTCAATAAATTTTACCCATCCCGGTGAACATGATGTAAATTGTGGAAGAGCTGTTTCCACTTTTTTAACCAACGCTTTGTATAAACGTTGAATTAATTCAGTCCCCTCTTCAATTATTGTTAAATCAGCTGTGAAATTTGTATCGAATACTTTGTCAAAACCAATTCTTCTTAAAGCGGTGTTTAATTCTCTAGTCATTGAATGACCAGCTCCTAAATCAAACTCCTCGCCAATAGCTGCACGTGGTGATGGAGCTGTTTGAATTACAACATGTTTTGTTGGGTCATCAATCGCTTTCCAAATTTCATCCGATGGATCATTTGCATGTAATGCTGCAGTTGGACATCTATTAATACATTGCCCGCAATTGATACAAATAACATCTGCTAATGGTTTTTCTAAAAACGTCCCGATATGTGTTTTATCACCCCTATCAATTGCCTCTAATACTCCAACTTCTTGTAAATCAATACAAGTTCTAACGCACCTTTTACATAATACGCATTTGCTCATATCTCTCACAACTGAATAAGAAGACTTATCTATTTCATATGTTGGTTTATCAACATGACCAAAAGTATACGAATCAACACCATAGTCTTTTGCTAACGACTGCAATTCACATTTCCCATTTCGAATACAAGAATAACATTCTCCATAATGCTCGGATAATAATAAATCTATTATGTGCTTTCTTGCTTTTCGAACCATTGGTGTTGAAGTTTTTATTTTTATTGGAGATGTAATTGGAAATGCACACGATGCTTGCAATGTTCTCATTCCTTCAACTTCTACAACGCAAACTCGGCAAACGCCAGCTACGCACAGATCTTCATGATGACACAAAGTTGGTACAGAAAATCCAGCTTGCTTGCAAGCTTCCAATATTGTAGTTCCTAATGGAACAGTGATTTTCTTTTCATTAACTTCTATTGATATAAGTGCTCCGATACTAGTTGTATCTTTTGGTTTTTCAACAACCAGCGGAGTTTGACTTACTGGTGCTCTAAGATCACCTTTACTTTCCATTATTTCCTCCATGTCCAATAAATGAATCCGTTACGTTTGAAAATATTTCTGCTTTAAAGTTATCAAGTATAGAGATAAAAGCGTTAGGACTTGATTGGCCTAATCCGCATTTTGAAGATATTTGCATTGTAGCCCCTAACTCCTTTAATTGATTAATGTAATGAAATGTATATTCACCACTTTGAAGCATATTAACGCCCTCTAATAACTTTATATTTCCTATTCTGCAAGGGGTACATTGTCCGCACGATTCTTCTACAAAGAATTCCATAAAATTCTTTAAAACATCAATCATTCTTCTATTCTCATTAAATATCATTATCGATCCACCAGTAGCGGCATCCTCATAAGCTAAAATTCTATCAAACTGTGTTTTTGGAATACATGATCCAGACGCACCGCCTACTTGAACAGCTTTAGTATTTTTTGCATTAACAATATCTAAAAGTTCATTAATAGAAATTCCCCATGGAAGTTCATATACGCCTGGCTTTTCACAATCACCAGATACAGAGAACAATTTTGAACCGGTTGATTTATCAGTTCCAAATTTTCTGAACCAACTTCCGCCTTTTGAAATGATATGAGGAATAGCTGCGAGTGTCTCAACATTATTTACTACAGTCGGTTTTCCCATAAACCCAGTATTAACTGGGTAGGGAGGTCGATTTCTTGCTTCTCCTCTATTACCTTCTAATGATTCTATCAATGCTGTTTCTTCACCACAAACATATGCACCTGAGCCAAGACGAATTATTATATCAAAATCAAAATCCTTTTTACCTTGAATATTTTTTCCGAGAAGATTTTCTATTCGCATAGAGGATAAAAAATCATCTAATGGCTTTTTCAAATATTCATACTCACCTCTTAAGTATACAATTCCCTTTGTTGCTCCAAGAGTATATCCAGCTATTACCATTCCATCGAACACCAATTCGGGGAACTCATGAAGAAGTACTC
>VGVY01000081.1 GCA_016873835.1 Ignavibacteria bacterium | reverse complement strand
AGGGTATTCACGATATCCGCCATTTTTGGATCTGCTTTTATAATCTGCTCAACCGAAGCATGTGCATGTATTACGGTTGAGTGATCTCTTCCGCCAAAATGAAGACCAATAGTTTTAAGCGAAGATTTTGTAAGAATTTTAGAAAGGTACATTGCTACTTGCCGCGCCATAACAATTTCTTTACGTCGATTTTTTTCTCGAACTTTATTTTCCTCAACTTTAAAAAATTCACAAACAATTTTTGTTATATAATCAATAGAGATATTTATTTGTTTGTTTGTTGAAATCTCCCTAACAGTTTTTTTGACAAGTTCAAAATCGATTTCTTTTGAACTAAGAGATGAATTAGCAAGTAGTTTTATTAAACAACCTTCCAATTCTCTGATGTTAGAGTTGACATTTTGCGAAATGTATTCCAAAATATCATTAGTTAATTCAATTCCGTAAGAAAGGCTCTTATTTTTTAAAATCGCAAAACGAGTTTCAAAATCCGGCGGCTGAATATCTGTTTGAAGACCCCAAAGGAACCTAGAGATTAATCTTTCGTTTAATCCTTTTAACTCTTTAGGAGGCTTATCGCTTGATAAAATTATCTGCTTGCCGGTTTGATGCAATGTGTTGAAAATGTGAAAAAATAAATCTTGTGTTTTTTCTTTACCAACAAGAAATTGAATATCATCAATGATTAATGCGTCCATATTTTTATAAAAGGCGGAGAATTCATTTACAGTGTTATTTTGTATTGCTTCAACAAACTCTACTGTAAAAACATCAGAGGATAAATAGATAACTCTTTTATTTGGAAACTTTTCGAGTATTTTATTTCCGATTGCTTGTATTAAATGGGTTTTTCCTAAACCAACGCCGCCATAAATAAAAAGAGGATTAAAAGAAGTTTGACCAGGATTATCTGCAATTGCTACTGCGGCTGCTCTTGCGAGCTGATTTCCTTCGCCTTTAATAAAATTATCAAATTCATAACGAGGATTTAAAAACGATTCAAAATCTTTTGTCTTCTGTGCCGCAGCGATACTTTTTCCGTTATTTCCCGAAGAGATAGGATTTACTTTTTCTTCAACAATTTCTTTTTCTTCCAATATTACATATGCAAGTTTTCCATTTTCGCCTAAAATTTGATAAACGGTTTTATTTATCAATGTGTTATAATGTTCTTCAATCCATTCAACGAAAAAATTATTTGGCACATAGATTTTTAAAATATTGTTTTCGAATTCAAAAGGTTTGATAGGCAAAAACCATGTATGGTAAGTTACAAAAGGAACGTTCTCTTTTATTATTTTCAAACACTCCTTCCAAATAGACTTTGGATCTTTTTCGGATATCTGGGAAGAAATCGAATTATTTAAATTATCCACAAACTCTTATTCCTAAAAAGGGCGAAAACAACCTTTATTTATTAATTAAACTATAGATTTTTGCCAACATTCCACAAATTATTAACATTAATAGGTGCCAATAATTTATTCAAATTAAAGAGGTTATAAAGAAATTCAAGAACAAGCGAACAAAACAAACTAAATTTATTACCAACCTTTAATCGAGTTTTTAGATGTGAAACGTTTCACATTTTTAAAATATTAACAAGTTATCAACAGTATTTTTAGGCTAATAAACTCCTATCAATTATATAAGATGATCGGCAATTGTGCAAATTAATTTTGCACAAAGTAAAAGTTTTTTTAAAATTTTATTACCATAAATAAAATTTAATGGAATGAATAATAAATTGAAAAATATTTTAGTTGTTTTTACCGGCGGTACATTTTCGATGAAAATAGACAAAGAAACAAAAGCCGCTATACCGCATTTTCATGGAGATGAATTAATAAAAATGATTCCCGAAGCGGTAAATCTTGCCAACATTTCTGTATATGAATATGGAAACTTCCCGGGACCACACATCACCCCAGAAAAAATGTTGGACTTATCAAACAAATTAAAAGACTTTATAAAAGAAGATGATATTGATGGAGTAATTATTACTCACGGCACAGATACATTAGAAGAAACAGCATATTTTTTAGATCTGACAATAAAAATAAAAAAACCAATTGTTGTAATTGGTGCTATGAAAACCAGCTCTGAGCCGGAATGGGATGGACCAAGGAATTTGATAGATGCAATTCACCTTTGTAATAATTCAAACAGTCGCGGAATGGGAGTCTTAGTATGTTTAAATGGTGAAATAAATGCAGCAAGCGAAGTAACAAAAACTCATACCGAAGATATGGAAACTTTTAGGAGCCTGGATTTTGGATTTCTTGGTTTTGTGAACAATGGAAAAGTAGTTTATAATAGACTACCAAGAAAGCTTGAAACATTTGAAACAGAAAAAATTAATACGAATGTTGATTTAATAAAAGTTTATGCTGGCATGGACGATAAATTTTTTAAATATGCCGCAGATTCGGGCGCAGAAGGAATAGTTGTTGAAGCAATGGGCGTTGGCAATGTACCTCCGGCAGTATTTGAAGGAATAAAATATGCAGTGGAAAAAAAGAACATTCCAACAGTACTTGTTTCCAGATGCCCAGCGGGGGAAACCCTCGATATTTATGGATATCCGGGAGCGGGCAAGTGGCTTAAACAAATAGGGGTTATATTTTCAGATTATCTGAATGGACAAAAAGCTAGAATTAAAATGATGATTTGTTTGGGAATAACAAAGGACTTAAAAGAATTACGAAAGATGTTTGAATGATAAGTAATCAGCAAGGAAAATTTGTAAAAATAAAACCCTTGATTGGCTCTATTCTTATTCTTCCAGTCATCACATTTGTTATTTCTAATGAAGGAAGGATTTTTATTGTTGATTACATAAACTTGTTAATTCACGAAGGGGGGCACGGAATATTTAGTTTGTTTGGAAAATTTATCCACGCACTTGGCGGAACACTGATGCAGATTATTATCCCAACGATGTTTATAATTTACTATTTAAATAACAAAAAAAAGTTTTTGTCGCAGATTTTTTTGGTCTGGCTCGGACAAAACCTCATTAATATTTCAATTTACGCTGCAGATGCAAGAGCAAGAAAACTTCCGCTCCTTGGCGGAAGCAAAGTCTATCACGATTGGACCTATATGTTGTCGCAATTAGGATTATTGGAATATGACCAGGCTGTTGGGAATATATTTTTTAGTCTTAGCATCGCTACATTTATTATTGCTTTAATAATTCCTTTAATATTAAGAGAACAAACCAAAGTAAATATCGATCTAAGTTTATAAAGAGATTTTTTAGTTTTCGTTTTTTAAATCCCAAGCAACAAGCTTGCGTAATGCTGGAAGCATCTCGTGCTTGTCATTAAAGTTAATGAGCGCGGTATAGTAACCCAGTAATCGTTCGTAATTTTTCTTATATAGATTTATAACAGATCCTAAATAATAAAACTCTCCAGCGGGAATGAGACTCAGCAAATTAGGAGATTTTCTTAATAAGGTTTCTGCGGAAATAAGCATTTTCTCGGCATTATCAAGCTCGCTGTTCTTTAAAAAGACATCTGTAAGCTGAATAAATACTTTTATTTGCGAAACGCTGTCGGATGAGGTTGTTTTTAAAAATGCAGCCGCTTCTTTTTCAATTGAAAAAATATTTATGAAGGATGCAGCGTTGATTTTTTCATTTATTAAAATATTGTTATAGTCTTTGATTATTTGAACTGAGTCAGGATATAATTTAACTAACTTCTCGAGCGAAGACTTTCTCGCATTTATTATTTCCAGCTTTTCAAACGCTTGAGAATACAAGACATTCAATGCATAATCATTTGGATAAAGCGAAAGAGCATATTTTGATAACCCATATGCAGAGCGGTAATTTTTTAGCGTAATAAGAGAATAGTCAATTGTGTTTATAAATTCTTCTTTTGAAATAGAGTTTTTAGCTATGTAATCTTTTATGTATAAACCGTTGCTTAGTTTTTCAAATTTTTCGTCAAGATAATATAAAAATGTAGATTGTCTGCTTACATAGAACGAACGCGGCGCAAGAAACTCTAATAGAGGATGGGCTTCAGAGTTTATAGGAAAATTTTCGGCGATAGAATTAAAACCCCTCGGAGAAATTGACTGTGTGTATAAAAATGTAAAGGGGGTGAGAATTCCGATTCTTTCGAAATCATTTTTAACGTTAGAAGTATTAAATTTTTGCACAAGCAAATTATAGTCAAGTTCTATTTTGCTTTTTGATCCAACTATAATTAAGTCGTTAGCTGTTCCATTCCAAATTTGTGCGTAAGGGAAAACAGAAGAAAAAGTATTTAAAACAAGCTTTACAATTGAGTCGTCCGCTTCGTATAATTGAAGCCATTGAACCATTATGCCTTCTGGTTTAAGTTTAGATAAGCACTCGGAAAAATATTCTTTTGAAAATAAGTTGCCGATTCCAGCAATCCAAGGATTTGACGGTTCTGAAATTATTACATCATATTTTTCTTTTGAAAGCTTAAGAAAAGTGATAGCATCTTCATTGTAAATTGTAAATCTGGGATCTTCAATGCAATTTCTGTTTTCAGATTTAAAATGAGATGCGGCAGAAATAACTTCTTTTGAAATTTCTGCGCAAACAACTTTATCTACTGGATGCATTAGCACAGAGCCGATAGTGGTACCGCTTCCAAATCCAACCACAAAAACATTTTTGGGATTCTTATGCAGCATCATTGGAATCTCACCGCTTAAAATTTGTGTAGGCATATCATAATAGGAACTTGCATCAGGTTTTCCATTTATGATAAGTCTTTTGTGAAGAGGATTTACAATCGATTGTGTTACTGCAACATTAGCATTAATTCCCTCTTCATAAAACACAATTTTTTCCCCTTCAAAGCGGCTTGTAAACTCTTCAAATGATGCCGGAGGGCGCTGACTTAAAGTGCGGAAAACCCCACTTAACAAAATTTTTTCATTCCAACTTTGGAAGAATAATAAATAGGATA
Source organism: Ignavibacteria bacterium (assembly GCA_016873835.1). Taxonomy (GTDB): domain Bacteria; phylum Bacteroidota; class Ignavibacteria; order Ignavibacteriales; family Melioribacteraceae; genus DSXH01. Next base: position 5,492 of record VGVY01000081.1, on the reverse strand, counting down.
CAAAGACGATCAACCCAACAAACCCAAAGAGAATTTTTTCTAGAGACTTGAATTGATTTGTTAGTACTAAAAGAAGCAACGCTGCAAGCAAATTGAAACCGATTCCGATTTCGAATGTGGTTTTTATTCCAAATATTGGTATTAAAAACAAACCGGTTAGAACAACCCCGACAACCGTTCCAACGGTATTAACCGAGAACACCTTTCCAACCGATAATCCAACCTGATTATTTGAAGAAGAAACAATTTCAGTTGCCACCGGAAGCGACATTCCCATGAATAAAGTTGGAAGGAACATTAAACAAAAGCAAATTACAAACTCAACTAGCAGAAAAATTTCAAACGATTCTGGTGATCGGGAAAGCAAAGAAGAGACTTTCCACAAATAATACGGCAGCCGTTCATAAAAAAGCAGAACAATCATTGTTGATAGGGCAATTGAAGCTTGCAAAAATGTTAGTAGCTTTATTTGATTGAACTTCTTCAAAGCTTTTTGAGAAACAATAAAACTTCCAATAGTAATTCCACCGATAAATGCCATTAGCATAATTGAAAAAGCGTAAGTGGAAGATCCGAAAAAGTTTATAAGCAATCTCACCCAAACCATTTCGTATAGCAGAGCCGCCATTCCAGAGATGCCAGCGACAATAATTGCGCAAACAACTGTACGTTTTTCAATTAATGAAGCAAATTTCTCTTCAGCCTTATCCGGGAAGGTCTTAATTTCTTCAGTTTCAATTCGACCAAACGAAATATACAAAGCGCTAAAGCCGGCAATTAAATTAAGAAATGCCGTTGCATAAATAGTTGTGTTGAGACCAAATTCTTTAATTAATATAAATCCGGCAAATACAACCCCAACAACCGCCCCAAATGAATTTAAGAAATAGAGCGCGGCAACTTCTTTTCTTGTGTTCTCTATTTTTTCAACAAAAAAACTGCTTAAAATTGGCAAAGTTCCGCCCATAGCTGTTGTTGGAAGAAATAATAAAAACGCCGAAGCAACAAAACGCGTGCTCGTGAATAGAAGTGGAGTTGAAAGAAGATCATTCTGTGAAGAAAATGATAAAAACAATTCTCCTAATTTTGAGCTTAAGAAAGGATATAATAAACAGTAGATCCCAATAAAAATTTCTAGAAGTGAATAAACAAAAACTGGATTTTTTAATTTGTCAGCTCTCTTTCCGAAGAGATGGTTTCCAAAAGCGAGACCGCCTAGAAATACAGCGAGAACAGTCATCTGTGCATAAGTTGTGTTCCCCAAAAACAAGCCAAGATACTTGAACCATACAATTTGATAGATTAAGCCAGCAATTCCGGTAATAACGAACAACAATGCAATAATTGTTTTTACATTCTCTTTTTTCATGAATTACCCACGAAAGATTTGTTTAATATTGTTTATTAATCAACTTCGCTTAATTTCTCTTTACGGGAGAATAATCTTATATAAAAATTAGCTGAACAATTACGAATACCGGCAATAATACGATTAATGAAAACCCGAATATATAAGCAAAAAAACTCGGCATCTTAATATTATTTTCTTCTGCAACGGCTTTTACCATGAAGTTAGGACCGTTACCTATATATGTCATGCTGCCAAAGAAAACAGCTCCTAACGAAATTGCTCGAAGCAGTTCTTGTGGAATGCTTGCTACTAGATTGAAAGATTGTAAATTTAAGCCAAGGGCCAGGGAATGAAATGTGACGGCTGTTGGTGTGTTATCAAGAAAACTACTCAACAAGCCAGTGAAATAATAAAATTGTTTGGATGTATTTATTCCCAAATGAGAAGCGTTTGCTTCTAAGTAGAGCAAGCAAGGAACCATTGTAATAAAGATTCCGAGGAATAAATAGGCAACTTCTTTTATCGGTTCCCACGTAAAGTTGTTAGACGTCCTGGTTAATTTGGTTGTAAACAATAGTGAAAGAACGGCCATGGCCAAAATTACTGCCTCTCTAATGAATTTATAATAATGATTAGTTTTAATAAACTCGAAATACTGTTCATTTAAAAAGGCAACAGAAATTACCACCCCAATCAGCCAAATAAAATTTAACTTCCCATTTATTTTTAATGGGCGAGTTTGAGAAATATCTCTTTTGATATCTTCAATGCTTTCTTTTTTATAATAATATGTATCAACAATGAAGTACATAACTAGAAGAATTAAATTTGCCAAGAACCATTCTGGAAATAAATTAAAAAACCATCCAAAAGGGGCGCCGCGTAAATACAACATAAAAAGCGGTGGATCACCAAGCGGAGTTAGCAAACCACCACAGTTTGCAACAATCCCAATGAAAAAAAGAATGGTATGAACTTTAAATTTGCGTTCTTTATTAGTTTGTATGACTGGCCTGATTAAAAGCATTGCAGCTCCAGTTGTTCCCATAAAAGAAGCAAGTACTGCGCCAACCGCAAGAAACAGCGTGTTGATATGCGGCTTTGCCTGAATATCTCCGGTTAAGTAAATACCCCCGGTAATTGTAAATAGTGCCCCTAATAGAATTATGAAAGGGATATAATCAAAAATTATAGCTTCATTTAGTTTTTCAGCAAAGCCGGCCGTAATTAGGTAAATAATTATTGGTATGCTCAATGCTATTGAAACGATTAATTTGTTTTTATTCTTTTCCCAAAAGTGATTAAAGAAAAGGGGCAGAAGGGCAATTGAAAGAAGCATCAAAAGAAAAGGAGCTAATGAAAAAATCGGGATCAACGCAGCGTTAGTCTCCATAATATTTACTCGAATAAGTGATTTGCAAAACTATGGAGTTGAAAATCAGCAAGCAATAATTATTTTATGTGTTAGAGGCTGCCAAAGTATAACCCCGGCAGCTTCTAATTTTTTTATTTCTTGAGAAGGTTTCTAATTTCCGTTAACAAAACAATATCCTCTTTTGGCGCTGGAGGGGCGGCCGGGGCCTCTTCTTGTTTTTTCTTTAAAGAGTTCATTCCTTTTATAACCATGAAAATTGCCCAAGCAACAATTACGAAATCTATAATTGTGTTAATGAACACGCCATATTTTATTATAACCGCTGGAGCCGCTTCGGTTGCTGCTTTTAGAGTAAATGATAAATTGCCGAAATCAATTCCGCCAACCAATAAACCGATTGGGGGCATAATAACATCGTTAACCAATGAAGAAACAATTTTACCGAATGCGGCGCCAATAATAATACCCACCGCCATATCAACTACATTTCCTTTCATTGCAAAGGTTTTGAATTCTTGAATCATTTTCATACCGCCTCCTTATTTTATTGAGAAAGAATATTTAATAATTGTTTGTTTGCATAGATTCTATTTCTTTGCTGCCCGGTTATTTCTTCCAGAAATGAATTCGCTACAAATTTATTTATTAAAACACTTGCCGTTTGTTTATTTAAAGAAAGTTCGTTTATAATGGAAGTTGAAGTAAGAACCGGATTATTAAAAACAGACTCAAACATTTGAATGGCGTTGATGGAATTTGGTACGTCGGATAAACATTTTTTGTAAACACCGTTTTTCAAATAAGAAGCGTCTTTAATAATTTTTAATGTAAGGGCGCCGCTATCATTAATTGAGCGAATAAAAAATTTTATCCAGCCTAGCCAATTATTATTTTTTTCTATGTCTTCAAGCCTATCGAAATATTCCAGCCTTCTTGACCGCAAGATTCTAGATATTTGTAATAATTGTCCCGGAAGAATTTTTTTCCAATTAAGATTTAAGTGAATCAAAATTCTTCCAACCAAACCATTGCCGGTTTCAAATGGGTGAATCATTTCAAATTGTGCATGGATCAATGCAGCATTTACAAGAGCTGGATACGAAACATTCGATGCAATATAATTTTCTAACTGTGAAATCAACTTGTCAATCTCATCCGGATACGGAGCTGAATATTTTATACTCTGAGCATCCCCGCTTTCTCCAACATATAAATTTGTAGTACGGAATTTTCCAAAATTTTCAGAGTAGCTTTCTTTGAATATTTCTTTATGTACAGCTTTTAAAATATGGGAGGCACTTCCAACATCTTTCAATAGTTTTTGTCCAAGCTTTACGGCAGAGATTATGTTATCGACACGAATATTTTTTTGATTTTCAGAGGCAATTAAGTTTGAATAATAATCCAGAATGCTAATGTTGTTATCATCGATTGATAAGTTTTCTATGGATTCAGAGATTTCTAATAATTTGAATATAAATTCGACTTCATCCAAAACAGAAAGAGCGCCGTTAAGTTTTAAAAGCGAATTATCAGCCTGATTCATTAGGACCAGCAACTCTGAATCAATGTGTATTTTTGGATTTGGGGGTAAAGGAGGTAACATATTTTTAGTCAATTATTATTGACTAAATAACAAATTATTTAATATAAGTCAAGATAAATGAGATTAATTTTCAATGAAATGAAATTATAGGGAGAACTATTAGACTAAAAAATGAAAAATTGAAAGTTTAGATCGGATAAAATTACTAATTATGCTAAAAGATCTTCGTCGCGATAGAGCAAGAGGATGGCTGATTGCGTGACAATAACAAATTTCTGCTTTTCTATTTCAACTTCTATTGCGTCTTTTCTTAAAAAGAGAGCGAAATCGCCAGCTCTTGCTTGCAATGGAATGTATCGAGTTGCTTTAGATTCTTTCCATGGCTCTTCATCTTCAGCTGGCATTCCAACCGGGTAACCAGGACCAGCTTTAATTACATAGCCGCCTTGTACTTTTTCTTTTTCATGTACACCCGGCGGAAGATATAAACCGCTATTAGTTTTGCTTAGGTTTTCTTCCGGACGGATTAATATTCGATCGCCCACAACTATAATTTTATCTGTGTTAATCAAAGCAAACTTCTTTTTATCTTTACAACAAAAATAATAAATGTTAATTCTCACATCAAATTTGTTTTATGAAAGAAGTCTGGAATAATAGGTACTCGGATACAGAATATGTATATGGTTTAAAACCAAACGAGTTTTTAAAGGAAGAAATACTAAACAAGAAACCTGGAAAAATTTTGCTTCTTGCAGAAGGCGAAGGAAGAAATGCAGTATATGTTGCAAAACTTGGCTGGGAAGTAGATGCGATCGATTATTCTGAAGAAGGCAGAAACAAAGCCACCATGCTTTCTGAACTAGAACATGTTAAGATTAACTACGAAATAAAAGATCTAATTGAATATATTCCGAAGGTAAATAGTTATGACGCAATTGGAATATTTTACATGCATCTCGAACCGGAAAAAAGAAGAATCTTATTTGAACATTGTATAAATGCATTAAAGGAGAATGGATTAATTTTATTCGAATGTTTTGAGAAAGAGCAATTGAGTTATTCTTCCGGTGGGCCTAAAAATCCCGAACTACTTTATTCACTAGAAGAAATTGCTACTGCATTTATTGAAATGGAGTTTGAGAAGTTTTCCAAAGAGATGATAATTCTTCAAGAAGGAAGCGGACACGTGGGCGATGGAATGGTAGTTCGCTTCGTTC
>VGVY01000080.1 GCA_016873835.1 Ignavibacteria bacterium | reverse complement strand
TAAACTTATCCGATGAATTATTTTATATTCCCATGAAAGGTATGATCCAGAGTTTAAATGTTTCAGTTGCAGTTGCTGTTTCACTTTATGAAGTTTTAAGGCAAAGAACAAAAAAAGGGTTATATAATACCCCACAAATAAATAATGATGATTTGGAAAAAATGATTGATAAATGGTGTGAAAAGTGATAAAAGAATTCATTAAAATAAATTCATTGAAAGGGAAGTTGCTTTTACCTGGGGACAAATCTATCTCTCACAGAGCTGTAATGTTTGCAGCTATGGCTAATGGTAAATCAAATATTTCTAATTGTTCGAATTCCGAAGATGTTAACTCTACAATGAATTGTTTCAAGCAACTTGGAGCAGAAATTTCATTTAATGACAAGACAATTGAAATCATTGGACTAGGTTTTAAAAATTTGGTTAAATCTAATAGTAATTTAGATGCTGGTAATTCTGGAACTACAGCTAGGTTAATTAGCGGAATTCTTTCAGCACAAAACTTTTCTTCAAATATTAATGGAGATGAATCATTATCTGCAAGACCTATGATGAGAATTGTTAAACCATTGCAATCGATGGGGGCAAAAATTAAGGCATCAGAAAGTGGCACATTGCCGATAACAATAAACCCTTCTGATTACCTACATGCGATTGATTATGAAATGGAAATATCCAGTGCGCAAGTTAAAAGTGCGATTATTCTTGCTGCAATCCATTTGAGTGAAACAACATCAATAATTGAACGAAATCCGACACGAAATCATACTGAAAATATGTTGGGAGTTAAAACCGAAAAATTGCTCGATGGTAAAAAAATATTTGCTTCTAAGGAAAACTATCCAAATCCATTTGAAATGACTATCCCTTCGGATATTTCATCAGCCTCTTTTTTCATTGTATTAACATTACTATCCAAGAATTCGGAATTAATTATTCAAAGTGTTTCATTAAATGAAACAAGGACTGGGATTTTAGAAATTTTGAAAAGGATGGGCGCAAATATAGAAATTGATAATATAATCCTTGAGAATGGTGAAATGAGAGGTGATATAATTGTTAAATCAAGTAAATTAAAAAATGTTGATGTTCCTTCTTCAATAATACCAAATATAATTGATGAGATTCCAATTCTATCAGTTGCTGGAGTGTTTGCTGAAGGAAACTTTAGAATTTCAAAGGCAAAAGAGTTACGAGTTAAGGAATCAGACAGAATTAAATCTATCTGTAACAACTTTAAACTCGCTGGTTTAAATATAGTTGAATTTGAAGATGGATTTGAAATATCTGGAATTCCTACCAATGCAAAAGTTGCTTATGAAAGTTATGGCGATCACAGAATTGCGATGGCATTCGCAGTAATGGCAATGTTATCCGAGTTTGGTGGAAGTGTTAATCAATTTGAAGCTGTTAACGTGTCAAATCCGGATTTTCTAAATCAAATAAAAGCAATCGTCTAGATTTCAATCACCTGATGTTCAAATTTATTTATAGTTAACTCACCATAAATAAATTTTATAAAATCCATTCCATATTTGTTTATGAAATAAATAAAATTTAATTCTCGCTCTTGCAGATTATTATTGGGATAGAGAACGTTTTTAACTTTGCCAAGTTGACGAATAGTAGTTTCATTTCTCTTTTTTTCCGATTCAATAGCTCTGGATTTTAAATAATCTACAGTCTGAATTACTTTTTCTTTTGATTTTAGTGAAAGTTCTCCCAATGTTTTATCAATACCAGAAAGATGTTGCGCAATTTGAATAAAAGCTTTATCAATTGATGAAATGGAATCATGAAAAGTTTTATTTATATCTGTACTTGCATTAGCTGCTAAAATTTTTGTTATAATTTCATCTTCAGATGAAAAAATATCGATAAAAGAAAGCTGGTGTTTATCAAGAATAGTTTTTACACCTTTTTCTATAATTGTCGCAGAAGAACGAGGATAAATAAATGGTTGTGTTATATTATAAATTTTATACAATGGAGTAACTTGGGCAAAATAACTTACTTCACTTGGACCGCCAATGTAAAATCCGGTAGGGAATAAATAATCCTGGCAAATTGGTCGCAACAACACATTTGGACTAAAGCGTTCCGGTGAATAATTCAATTGAGCGAGTAAATCATCTTGAGTAAACCGTTTTCTTTTTCCTTTTAACCTGAATTCATTTTCAACCGGCTCTATTAATAATCGTTCATTTTCATCAATATAAAATAAATTGACCGGTTTAACTTTTACTTGTGCATGGTAAGACTCCTCAAGTTCTGCACTTCTTTCAACTAGGTCGCTTGTATGATCTCTATATAATGTTATTTCTTTATGAAAGATCGGGATTAACAATCTTTTAACAGCAGTATCTAACGGATTAAAAACTATTAAACCATACTCATCAAATAGCCCGATCATCAAATCCCGAAAGGATTCAAGAAATGTTCTACCGGCTGAATAATTGGATTTTAGAAAATCTGTCGATTGATTTTTAAATTCAGTATCTCTTAATTGTGATGTAACATCGTTAAAGACATTATTTATATTTTGGTTGAATTTCAGTAATCCGATACAGCCACGGTTAAATTCATCCGGTTCACCATCAACATAACTCAAATTGAAAAGCTGATTATTAGTATCGACCAAACCTACGGTTCTTACTTCATCATAATCGTGATCATCTCCTTCAAGCCAGAAAATTGGGACAAAATTGTATGCATCGTATTTTGATTTTAAGAAATTACAGAGCTTTATTGCAGTAAGTGATTTGTAAATTGTGTATAGCGGTCCTCCAAATAATCCTAATTGCTGACCGGTAATCACGGCAATAGTTTTTTTAGAATACAAAGATTCAATATTATTTTGAGTTTGCTTAGATATTTTGGTGTCTATGTACTGAGCCCGAATAATGTCAGCTAGTTGAGCTCTATGTGATTTATCTTCTTGTGAAAGAGTTTTAAATAATTCTTCATAGCTCTCAAAATCACGGAAATTCTTTAAATAAAAACCATGAACGTTTTCAAATTCATTCAGATAATCGAGGAATAAATTTTGATGGCCTGGAATATCGGAAAAATTTATATACATAATTTTCCTAAAAATTATTTTGAATCAGTTATTTTTTGATAGAATATTATTAGATTTAAAAGAGTACAAAATTCCATTCTGAATTTAATAAATTTTAATATAGGCTGAAATTACTAAATTATTGAGTTAATAGGAGAGTTGAATGAACAATCAGTATTTAATTTCAGTTGATTTAGGCGGTACGAAAATCCTTTCGGCTCTAATTGATTCAAAAGCCCAAATTGTATATCGATACAAAATTCCAACAGAAATGAGCAAAGGTAAGAATGGTTTAGTAATTTCAATAGCGGAGTCGATTAGCAAGGTATTATCTGATAATCATTTATACGAAAATGATATTAGAGCAGTATGTTTAGGTGTCCCCGGAACAGTTAATCCATCATCCGGTATTATTGGGAATGCTCCAAATCTTGGAATTAAAAACTTCAATATAAAAGAGGCACTTGCAAAATTTATTTCAATTCCCATTCTGATTGAAAATGATGTTAATCTTGCTGGACTTGGTATTAAGAAAAATGAATTTAAAGATGCAGTAAAGAATATGCTGGTAGTTGCTATTGGAACCGGCATTGGTGGTGCTCTTTTTTTTGATGGGAAAATTTATAGAGGTTCTTCATTTTATGCTGGTGAAATTGGTCACATGTTAGTTGAGCCTAAAGGGAAGTTATCAAGCAAATCTAAATCGGCTTCATTTGAATCTGCGGCCAGTAGAACTGCAATGGTGAAAGAAATACAATCAGAAATCAGAAAAGGGAAAAAAAGTATACTCAGCGAATTCAAATCTCCAAGTAAACCAATAAAGAGTAAGAATTTACAATTGGCAATAAAAAAAAAGGATACTGTTGCAGTAAAACACGTGACTAAAGCTTCAAAAACAATTGGTACTATATTAGGAAGTATTACTACTTTATTAAATCTTGATACAATAGTTCTATGCGGAGGTGTTATTGAAGCATTGGATGATTTTATGATGCCGATTATTAATAAGTCATTTAAGAAAGCTGTTTTAGAAGAACCAGGGAAGAGTGTAAAAGTTGTTGCAACAAAATTAGGTGACGATGCAGCATTATATGGCGGAATTGCATTAGCCGATGAGTTTTTGGGGAATTAATACTTAGTTTTGAAAACTTTTTTCAATCATATCAAGTTTGTTTGAAATTTCTATCCAATTATAATATTCCACTTCAAGCTTTTTTTTGGTTGATAGATAATCAATATTGATTTGTTTTGAAGCTTGCTCATCAGTATATACTTTCGGGTCAGCTAATTTCTTCTCTAGTGTTCTTTTTGATTCTTCTAAAACTTGTATTGTTTTTTCACAATCGGAAAGATTTTTCTTTAAATCTTTAGTAAGAATATATTTATTCTGTCTTTGTTCAGCTTCAATTCGTTTCTGATCCTTTTTTGTAACTATTTCTCCAACCTTTAATTCCTTGTTTGTAGCTGTTGTCACAATTTCATTTCGCTTAGTTAGATAATAATCAATGTTGCCATAATATACTTTCAATTTACCTTCTCTCATCTCAAAAACTTTATTTACAATTGGTTTCAGAAAATCTATATCATGAGATACAATAATAATTGTACCGGAAAAATTTATAAGAGCATTTTGCAACACTTCTTTAGATGTAAAATCAAGATGATTTGTCGGTTCGTCAAGAATAATAAAATTACTTTTAGTAAGTAATAGTCTAGCCAATGCTATTCTACTCTTCTCACCTCCAGAGAGCACTTTTATTTTTTTAAAAACATCATCTCCTGAAAACAAAAATGAACCAAGTATTTTCCTAATTTGACCAATTGGAATTTCATTGTTTACATCTTCTAGAGCATCAATAAGATCGTGCTCATCTTCCAATGCAATAACAACTTCTTGTTCAAAAAAAGAAACAGATGTATTGCTGCCAAACAAAATTTCCCCATTTGAAGGTTTTATTTTTGAACCAAGAATTTTTACTAATGTACTTTTGCCGGCACCATTCGGTCCCAAAACAGCTATTTTTTCTCCTCTTTCAATTTTAACATTTAAATTGTCGAGAGCAGAAATTGATTCATAATTCTTTGAAATATTCATTAATTCTATTGGTATTAAACCGCTTCTTGGAGGATCTGGGAATTGAAGGTTTATCTGCTTTTCATTTTCGATTAATTCAATTGCTTCAAGCTTTTCAAGCATTTTAATTCTGCTTTGAACTTGACGTGCTTTTGTGTTTTTATATCTGAATCTTTCAATAAACTTTTCAGTTTCTTTTATTTTTTTGTCACGATTCTTCTGAAGTTCAATTAATTGATTTTCTCTTTCATCTTTGAAGGTTAAATACTTATCATAAATACCCGGGAAGAAGTTTATTGATTTTCCAAAAATTTCCAAAGTTTTATTTGTTACATTGTTGACAAAATATCTATCATGAGATACAACAATAATTGCACCCTCATAAATTTTCAAAAAATGAATCAGCCATTCAAGCGTATCGATATCCAAATGGTTTGTGGGCTCATCAAGCAAAAGCAAATCATTCTCAGCCAGTAGAATTTTTGCAAGCTGAATTCTCATCTGCCAACCGCCCGAAAATTCTTCTGTATTTCTATTAAAATCATTTTCCTTAAACCCGAGTCCCAATAGTACTTTTTGAATTCTTGATTCAGCAGAATAAAAATTCAATTCTTCTTTTTTATGATTTAATACACCAAGTTCTTCTATTAATTCATTCCGTGTTTCTTCATCAAGTGATGAGCTGTTAAGTTCTTTTAATATTTCGCTCTCATGTTCAATAAGTGATTGAATTTCGTATAATGAACCTTTTACTTCTTCAAAAATTGATTTCCCTTTAAATGACAAAAATTCTTGCTGAAGGTATCCAAGACGAATACCCTTTTGTTTAATTATTTGTCCAGTTTCTGGTTTTTCTAAATCACAGAGGAGTCGTAAAAGAGTAGATTTTCCTTTTCCGTTTGATCCTACAAGTGCAATCTTATCATTGAAATGAATTCTGATATTTACATTTTCAAATAAATTTTCTCCGGTGAATTGAACTGAAAGATCTTTTATAACAATCATAGCATCTGTTATTTTTTAATAACTGCTATTTTGGAAGTAGCAACATTGTTAGCATCTTGATCATAGGCGACTATTACATATACACCTGAAGAAACATAATTACCTAATTCGTCCTTTCCATCCCAGAATGCAACCCGACCTCCAGGAGATTTAACATTTTTAATCAAGTTGCCAGTAATATCCAAAATTTTTATATCGCTTTTTTTCAATAAACCGTCAATTGTAACAAGATTATTTTCATTTTGCTTCACAATGAATGGGCTCGGATAAATAAATAATTCACTAAATTTTTCTTCCGGCTTTATAGAAGATGTTTGAAGCATTACCAATCCATTATCTGTTCCAATATATACTTTGCCGTTTTTATCATCGAATGCAATACTTTTTATATCATCATTTGGTAATGGGCTGTTTTTAGAATTATAATAATTAATAAGTGTTATTCCGTCTTCACCTAAAACAAAAACACCTTGTTTTGTGCCGATCCATTTTTGATCTAAAGGATCAATTGCTATACAATTAACAGTTTGATTTCTTAATGCTAATCCATAACTGCTCTTTAATGTTGATTTTGGTTTTGTTGCATCAAGAATAACATTTACACCTTGACTGGTTCCAATCCAAATATACCCTCGTTTATCAACTTCTATTGCGAAAACTTGATCACTTATCAATCCATCAGCAACCGTAATAAATCCTTTTGTATCGTCGGTCAAATTCGTAAAAGTATTATTTTCATTGAAGTAATAAATGCCGCGATTTCCATACAGCACTACAAACCACTTTGTGTTATTTTGATCGATTAAAAGTCGGTCAAGTAAATCGAACTGATTTAAAGTTGGATTAAAAAAATCGAAGTGATACCATTGCTTCTCTTTAGTAAGAACGCTTAGATATTTACCATTACCAGGTTCATGGTTTGCAATCCAAACATTCCCTTTAGAATCTGTTCTTACATCAGATATTGCAAGAAAAGTTGGATCTTTCGGTATTCCAACCATGGGGCTTGATTCTGCAGTGTAAATTTCAAAATTACCATTATCGAAGATTAATGCACCTCTTCCCCAATTGGCAAAGTATACTTTATCTGTTGCATCAGTTGATACTCGCAAATAATCATTTGAAGGGAGCTGAGGATAACTTTCCTTATTATAATGTTTCCACTTTGAACCATCAAATTCGAAAAATCCAACTCCTAAAAGATTTTTACCGGTTGCTACAAATAATTTCCCACTCGAATTAACTGCCAAATTTACAAACTGATTTTTAGGAGGACCATCCGGATAGAAAAATTTTGACACATTATTTTTAATTTCTAATATTCCATTTGATGAGCCAGCATAGATGATTCTATCAGTTGATACAGTAATACTTGTGAATGAAAACTTTGTTGTTTCAAATAACTTGTTTAAAGTTGAACCATTGAATTCATAAATTTTGTTTTTTGTTGCAATAAATAATGATGAACCTTGATTATAAATATCAACAACCTCTATTCCTTCAAGAAGAAATAACTGCCAGGCATTATTTACTAAGCGGTACAAACCATAATTTGTTGCAAGAATAATATTCCCGTTGAAAGATAAAATTTTGGAAGCTGAATTTATATGAATACTAAAATTTTGACCGAATCGATAATTGTTCCATGATTCTGGTGCAGATAAATTATTAGCTCCTTGTTTCTGAACAGCAATTCCACTTTCTGTTATTGCATAGATTAAATTAGATTTATATGCGCTAATTATTTTTGATTCACTGTTAAAATTACCGAGCTTCAAAAATGTATCGTAAAAGGAGAGATTATTAGTGTTTATTAATGAAAGTCCGAAATCAGTGGATATAAAAGCGCTGTCTCTACTTATGAATATGTTATTAATTTGTTTTTTGCTTTTGTCGGATTTGAATATATCTAGAATATTAGTCACCTTTTCAGTAGCCTTATCATAAACAATTATATAACCTTCCTGAGACCCGAACCAAATTTTTTTTTGATTGTCTATTGCTACGCTTGTAAGTGCTTGACTGTTAAATCCTTTAGCCTTGTTTAGTACTAAAAACAATGTATCATTAAGTGTTTTACTAAATGCACCGCCGGTAGTTGCTGCCCAAACGTTTGAAGAAGATAGTGAAAGCGCTTTCACATCTTTCATATCAGAATAGATGTGCCATTCACCAATATTTTGACTATAAACTTGAGTAATCATTGCAAAAAGTAAAACAATTACTTTGTTTTTTTTCATCATTGTTCCTTTGAATTAAGATGAATTATGTGATAAACAAATTTAGTATTTTCTATACGAACAAGAAGTACAAATCAACAGTATTGTTTAGAAATTGTAGAAGTAGTTTCGAAATGGATCCTAATTAATATTATAAATCAAATTAAAATTTATATACATCATTATGCTGAATTTCTATGAAGCATGCTTCTCATTGCTTCTAATTTGTTCGCTTGAATTAAATATCTCCCCAAATTTTCATCATCTTCCTTTTTGCCACCATGAAAATCAGAACCACCGGTTTCCAACAATAAATACTGGTTTACAACGCCTCTATAAAAATTGATTTGACTTTCTGAATGACTTGGATGAATCACTTCTATTCCATCAATGCCAGTTTTTATCAAATTCATAATAATTGATTCTTTCATAAATCCAGGATGAGCAATAAACGACAATCCTCCGGCATCACTTATTAATTTAGTTGCACTTTGAGGAGAGACATGAATTTTTTTTTCGTACGCTGGGCAATTATCTCCAATATATTTATCAAAAGCTTCTGTGTAGTTTTTAACTATGCCTAAGTCCACCATTGTATATGCAATATGAGGTCTGCCAACTGCAGAATTTTTTGCACGGTCCATTACATCACTAATTGTAATTGAATGACCTAAGTTGCGTAGTTTTTGTACAATTCTTTTTGCTCGATTTATTCTTTCTTCCCTAAAAAAACTTAAATATTTTTGCAGTTCATCATCTTCAATGTCTATGAAATAAGCAAGAATATGAATTTCTTTTTCTTCTAAATCTGTACTAATTTCTAATCCCGGAACAACCTCAATACCTAATTCTTTACCAACTTTGATTGCTTCTTTCAAACCGTTTATACTATCATGATCAGTTATACTAATTATGTTAAGACCAGCTTTATGAACTAGTTGAAGTAATTCTTGAGGAGAATATGCACCGTCTGAATAAGTAGTGTGCATATGTAAGTCAATTTTCTGTTGTTCCATAATTAACTATAAAGTTATCAAAGTTATTCTTAATTCTCATTGATTTGGATGCTAAAATAATTTTTTTAGTTGTAATCAACAATATAAATCTTTTACTAATTCAGTCATTAATACCCAAATTGAAACTTCATTCCGTTATAATTATATTTGTCACCAAGTTTTACTAACTATTGAATTTGGAGGGTAATTAAAATGGCAGTTAAAGTTGGAATTAATGGTTTTGGAAGGATTGGTCGATTAGTGTTTTCGGCATTGGTTGATAAAGGAATGCTTGGGAAGGATGTTGATATTGTGGCTGTAGTTGATGTAAGTACTGATGCTCAATATTTTGCTTATCAGTTAAAATATGATTCCGTACACGGAAAATTTAAAGGTGAAATCTTCAGCGAAAAAAGTGATCCATCTCTTGAAACTGATGATATAATCGTAGTCAATGGTGATAAAATAAAGTGTGTAATGGCTCAAAAAGACCCTTCACAACTTCCTTGGAAAGAACTTGGAGCTGAAATAATAATTGAAGCTACTGGATTATTCACGTCATCTGATAAAGCAAAAGGACACTTAGATGCTGGAGCAAAAAAAGTATTAATTACTGCACCAGGTAAAGGTGATGTAAAGACATTAGTTATGGGTGTTAATGATAATGAATATGACCCAGATAAACATCATATTGTTTCAAACGCATCTTGTACAACAAATTGTTTAGCCCCAGTTGTACATGTAATTCTTAAAGAAGGATTAGGAATTGAAACCGGATTGATGACTACTATTCACTCCTATACAGCAACTCAAAAAACTGTTGATGGACCATCAAAAAAAGATTGGCGAGGCGGAAGAGCAGCTGCTATTAATATTATCCCTTCTACAACCGGCGCAGCTAAAGCTGTTGGCGAAGTGTTACCAGCAACAAAGGGGAAACTTACCGGCATGTCCTTTAGAATTCCAACTCCTAATGTTTCCGTTGTGGATTTAACTTTTAGAACTGAGAAAGATACATCTATTGAAGAAATTGATTTGTTGATGAAAAAAGCATCTGAAACTTACTTGAAAGGAATTTTAGGATATTGTAAAGAAGAATTAGTATCAACTGATTTTATTCATGACGATCGTTCATCGATATATGATTCACTTG
>VGVY01000079.1 GCA_016873835.1 Ignavibacteria bacterium | reverse complement strand
ATTCGCATTTCAAGTACTGAAATTAATCCTGAAGCAACAGCTCTTTGCGGTCCAACTCTATTTTTTTTATCACCTCCGGCTAAGAAATCATATAGGTCATTTACTAAATTTGTTCCAATTTGTATAAAGACGGCACAGATCAATGCTATTAATGCCGATAGGGTTTGGAATTTACCATTATATATTGCTAAAGAACTGCCGACAACAACTGGCACAAATGCAGCAAGAAGGGTTTTTGGACGGGATGCCAGCATCCATGCTTCTAACTTTGAAATAGTATGTACTGTACTTTCCATATAAAAATTTAATAATCGGAGAGAATTGAAAAACTAAATAATTAATTAAGGAACTCTCGGAAATTTGGAAAAATCTGGTTTACGTTTTTCATTATAGGCATTTTTACCTTCTTGCGCTTCATCACTCATGTAGTAAAGTAAAGTTGCATTACCGGCTAATTCCTGGATTCCAGCTTGACCATCTAGTTCAGCATTAAATGCAGATTTTAATAATCTTATTGCAAGCGGACTTTTTTCTAAAATTTCTTTAGCCCAAATCACTCCTTCCTCTTCTAATTTATCAACTGGAACAACTTTATTTACTAATCCCATATCAAGTGACTCTTGAGCATTGTACTGACGGCAAAGATACCAAATTTCACGTGCTTTTTTTTGACCAACAATTCTTGCAAGATAACTAGAACCAAATCCGCCATCAAAACTGCCAACTTTAGGTCCCGTTTGCCCGAAGATTGCATTGTCTGCAGCAATGGTTAGATCGCAAACGACATGTAATACGTGACCGCCGCCAATTGCATATCCAGCTACAAGTGCAATAACCGGTTTAGGAATGCTTCGGATCTGTTTTTGAACATCAAGAATATTTAATCTTGGAACACCATCTTTACCTACATAACCTTTATTTCCGCGGATCGACTGATCTCCGCCAGAACAAAAAGCATATTTTCCATCTTTTGCCGGACCTTTTCCAGTTAAAAGAATAACTCCAATTTTGGAATCTTCTCTTGCATCAGCAAAAGCATCGTATAATTCATTTGTTGTTTCTGGTCGGAATGCATTTCTTTTTTCAGGTCTATTAATAGTAATCTTGGCAATACCATCTATTTTTTCATATAAAATATCTTGATAGTTTTTTACCTTCTTCCATTTCAAAGACATTCTTAATATTCCTTATAAGAGTTTTTCCAAAAATTTGCAGACTAAATTACTAAAATGGTTTGGTTTTTCTAAATGAACGTTATGGCCAGCTTCATTCACTATTTCATGTATGGCGTTAGGAAATAGATTAACCATTTTTGAATTTTGACCAGTGTACTTTGAATCTAATTCTCCGCTAATCAACATTACTGGAAAGCTAAGCAAATTAAGTCTATTCCAATAACTTGGCATCAAGCCGGTACTAAATCCCTCAAGTGTATTTGATAAACCAACAACATTATTTTGCAATCTTTTTTCTATAATCTCCGAATAATTTTTAAGATGCTTTAATGATGCAAAAAGTGGAGTGTTCAGCCAAAAATCAATGAAGGATTCAACGCCTTCTCTTTTAATTTTTTCTGCTAAAAGGAAATCGAATTCAACCCGTTCTTTCTTTTCATAAAATTCTTCAATTCCTGGTGTAGTACTTTCTAATATCAATGCTTTTATTTTATCTGGATGTTTTATTGAGTATGAAAGTGAGATTCTTCCTCCCATAGAATATCCAGCAAGAATTATTTTTTTATTTGTAAGCTGATTGAAAATGCTGTCGAGTTGATTTATTATAGATTCCGTTGAATAAAAATTTCCATCCACCGGCGAATCGGATTTTCCATGCCCGATCAAATCAAGAGCAATAGGATAAATTTCTTTAGGGAGACGATCGAATATGAAAGACCAGTCATCTGACCGGCCGGTGAATCCATGTATAAATACAAATGGAGTTCGTGTTGAGCTTAAATTAGATTCATCAAGAAGAATGTTATACTTGATATTATTTGTGTTTAAGAGCATCTATATAATTTTCAATTGATTTAACTCCAAGATGCCAGTATTTCTCTCTTAATAGTTTGGATTCTTTTGCATCTGTAAAAACTTCAATGACAGAAAGTGATTTTCTATTGAGCGATAGTTTAATTTCATTTTTAAATTGAGTTAAATTGCGCACCTTATTATAATAAGCCCCGTATGCTTTTACAAGCTTTTTGTTATCAAGTTTCAAATCAGTTTGAAAATATTCTTTAAATATTTTTCCAAATCTAGCTATTGGGAGTGACTCAAAAATACCTCCGCCATGGTTATTAATCAAAATAATAATAAGAGGAATGCTAAATTTGACCGAATTGTAAAAACCCGTTAAATCATGAAAAAATGCTAAGTCCCCAGTAACTAGTATAGTTGGCTTCTTTGAAACAGCAGCAATTCCTAAAGCTGTTGAATTGATCCCATCAATACCGCTTGCCCCACGATTTGTAAATAAATTAATCTTCTTACTATTTGATGAAACAAAGTAATCTGCATCTCTAATAGGAAGACTATTTGAAATCACGAGATTACTTTTTGGAGGACAGACTTTTACAACTTCATCTATTATTTTTCCTTCGAAATTGAAAGGAACATTTCTAAGAAAGCCTTGTTTTGATTTTTCTGCAAGAGTATTGAGTGCCTTTAATTCTTCAAACCATAAGGAATTATTTTTATCATTAATCATTGTGTTAATTTTTTTGCAAAAATCATCGGGATTCATTTTAATGATTTTTTTAGCCGTTAAAGACGGATCGTTTCGATCGCCAAACATATTAACTATAATTTTTTCAGCTTTTGTAGATTTGTAAAACTCAAGCATTGCATTTGAAGTTGGAGCTCCTCCGAATTGAATTATAAATTCGGGATCTAACAATTGTAAAAATTTTTTTGATTTAATAAGAACATTATAATTTTCATGAAAAGTGGAATTTGAAAATCTAAGCCCAGAAGATCCGTCTGCCCAAATAGGAAAACCAATTTTATTGGATAACCTTAAAATTAAATCTGCAAAATCAGTGCTGTATTTATTATATCCGCAAAAAATTATTCCTTTTCTTTTCTCGGAAATTTTTTTTGAAACAAATGAAATTTCTTTATTGTTGTCATTTAATTGGGATGGAGGTTTTGGAAAATAATATTTGAAAGATTTAATAAAATCCTTATTTAGTGTGTCAGTTGGAACGTCTGGTTCAAATGGTTTTTCAAAAGGGAAATTTAAGTGAACTGGACCTTTATCAGTTTGCAAAGCTGTACTTACAGCAGCAAATGTTACATCAATTAACTTTTTAATTTTCTTCTGATTTAGAGAAGGCATACCAATATTTGCAAAGTAACGAATATGATTTATAAAGATGTTGTTTTGATTAATTGTTTGGTTAGCTCCGCTTTTTTGTAAATAGTGTGGTCGATCGGCTGTACATACAATCAAAGGAATTCTTTGAAAATAAGCTTCGATTATAGCCGGGTACAATTCTGCAACAGCAGTTCCTGAAGTAGTAACTATCGCTACTGGAGAATTTGTTTTTTTTGCTATTCCTAAAGCAAAAAATGCTGATGATCTTTCATCAACAATTGGGTATACAATAAATTTATTTGATGAAGCAAAGGCTAGTGTAAGAGGTGTACTTCGAGATCCAGGTGAAATGCACACGTATTTAATACCTAACTTACTCAGCTTTTCAACAAATACAGAACACCAAAAAGTATTACGGTTGATTAATTGTTTCATTTTCAAACAGAGACATTATTGGTTTGAATTTTAATTCTGTTTCATTAAACTCTTGACTGCTATTTGAGCCATTAACAATACCACAGCCAGCAAATGCATAAAGAAATCGATCTTTTAGTAATGCAGAACGAATCGCCACTGCAAAATCGCCATGTCCAGTATTATTAAACCAACCGATTAATCCAGCATACATGCCTCGCTCAAAATTTTCAAGTAAATCAATTTGATTCAGAGCTGTTTCTTTTGGCAGTCCGCAAATTGCGGGAGTTGGATAGAGTTTATCAAGTAAAGTGAACAAAGAATCTTTAGTATCGAGAGTAGCTTTAATCTGAGACCATAAATGCTGCATAAAATGAAGCTTTTTAATTTTTGGTTTCTTATCAAAAACAATTTCTTTCGAAAACTCTTTTAATGCATTAAGCAGATAATCTAATACGCTGTTATGTTCAGAAAGTTCTTTCGGATCTTGTAATAATTTGAAAGCTAATTGAGAATCCTCTTCGAAGGTATTTCCTCTTTGAATAGTACCGGCAAGTGCTTCAGTCTCAACAATGTTATTGTTTATTAACATTAGTTGTTCAGGAGTAGCTCCAAAAAAAAGAGAATTATTTTTTTTAAATCCAAATACATAACAATCTGGGAACTCAACCTCTAAGTTTCTTAGTATTGAAATGACATTTGGTTTGGGTGAAATTTCTATTTTTTTACATCTTGCTAAAACAACTTTTGATAGAATTTTGATTTGAATATTACTGATTGATTCATTTACAATCTTATCCCAATCTTCAAAAGAAGAGCAATCAGTTTTTTTAAGTTCATAATTTCCATTTGATTCAAATGAATAATTTGAGTAAGAATTAAAAAACCTTTGAGCTTCTTCAATTAATATTTCTTTTTTACTTGGTATTATTTGTGAATCAATATTTATTATTAAAAAGGACTCGTTAAATTGAGAGTAAAAAATATATTTTGGAATAAACCAATTTAATGTATTAAAATCTTCCCAAACCGCACTAGATTTCATAGAAGGGAATTTTGAACCTCCTACAACAATTGGCAGCCAAATAAGTTTGTTTGCATCAATATTATCGATTGTTAATATAGTTGAATGATGAAATATATCAGCGGCATCTGCTATTTGATCGAAACATATAAATGATATATGGGCAGAAGGTTTGTTCCAGTAATAAAAGTTATTGGATATTTCTAGTAGATTAAAAATTGAGTTGATGTAAGAATTATCAACCGGTTGAATGTAGCGTAATATTTTCGGCTCGGTTACCTTAGTTGCGTCTATTTTATTAAGAAACTCAACAAATTTTGTCAGTTTAAGCATTGAGTGAATAGAAAAGATTTTTAAACATAGCGAAATATAAATTTTCCGTAAGTAGTTTCAAATTACAATTGATTTTTAGTTTTGATTTTCATGAGTGCAAGACACTTTTTTTATTAAGTCATAAAAAATAAACAAATTCTCAATCTGAAAAGCCTATAAACTAAATGGTAAAATACGATTAGTGCGAAACGCATAAAAATAACGTGAATTTTGTTGGAAAAAGTTATAAATTTTCAGAAGAAGGATATTAAAATATTAAACTTATATTTTGGGGTTATTAAGGGGATAAGAATAATTAAATTCTATTACTAACAAAATAAGGAACAAGACATGCCAAACCAAAAAGCTGAAACTGCCCTCCAGCTTTTGGAAAAGCTTTCCAAAGCAAGTGATATGTTTCGAAAAGTTCAATCGAAACAGATGCACGGTGAAAATCTTACAAATCCACAATTCGGTGCACTATTTGTATTAAAAAAATACGGTTCCGTTCCACTTAAAAAAATAAGTGACGAAATGATGGTAACCGGTGCGAACATTACATGTGTAGTTGATAATCTTGAAAAGGAAGGATTTGTAAAAAGAATTCATTCCATTGAAGATAGAAGAGTTATTAATGCTGAGCTTACACCAAAAGGGAAGGCAAAGGTTGAACAATTATTACCCTCCTATCGGCAAAATGCAATGTCGATGGTTTCAAAGCTAAAAGATGATGAGCAAAAAACTTTACTAAATTTATTAGAAAAGTTAGTTGATTAATTACGAATGTTTAAATACTAATGCAATCCACTCATTCATTTGTAATCTATCAATTAATATTACTGGATGTTTAGTGTAGGTTTGTAATATATCATTTTCATCTGAGTCAAGAATACCGGATAGAATTAACACGCCGGTATTCTTCATTTTAAATACTAACTGATCAGATATATCTGTTAAAATATGTTTATTAATGTTTGCGGTGACAATTTCAAAGTTGTCTTCAGCTACATCATTTATTTCTCCAAGTCTTATATCGACTTTTAATTCAAGGTTATTAAGTTTTACATTTTCCCCACCATTTAATAAACACCATTCATCATTATCAATTGCAATTGCGTGATCTGCTCCAAGCATTACAGATGCTATTGCTAAAATGCCGGTTCCAGATCCAACGTCTAGTATTTTGTAATTTTTGCGAACATATTTTTCAAGTAAAGTTAAGACGAGCTTTGTAGTCTCATGCTCGCCGGTTCCGAAAGACATTTTAGGATCGATAGTAATGATTATTTTTTTTGGATCATTCGTAATGTATTCTTTGAAAGAAGGTTTTATTACAATTCTTTCACCTATTTCAGAAACTTTTACATTTTTTTCGTATTCGGCATTCCAGTTTTTATCTTCAAGAATTTCTTCATTAAGTAAATAAGTTTCAATAATTTTTTCTTTTTCAGCTTTGTCCATAATTTCGATAATTTTTTTTGAGATGTCTATATTTTCTATATCACAATAGATTATTAAGCCATTATCGATTTCTGTAATTCCATTTAATTCAAGCTGCCAAAGTAATTCACTTACTATTTCTATATTTGGCGGATTAAATGTTAAGGTAATTTGGATGTATTTTTTCATTTATCATTGAATGAAGTATTATAAATTAATTCACAGATTTTATCCTGGATTTCTCTTGCTGATTTTGATGATCCTACAAAATTTTGATTCATAATTGAAAATGCGAATAATTGATTTTCTTTATTTGTCATATAGCCAGCTAAATTACTCACACCGCTGATCGTCCCAGTTTTTGCTCTAACTTTTTTATATGCATTCATTTCCTTCATCCTATTTTTTAATGTTCCGTCGTAACCGGATATAGGTAAAGAGTTGTATAGCTTTACAAATTTTTCGGGTTCTTCTAAATAAAAATATTTTAGAATTGATGTAAGTGATTCAGCAGAAATTAGGTTATAGAAAGACAATCCGGATCCATCTGCAATTCTATATTTTTTTGGATTTAAGCCGGTTAATGTGATCAAACTATCAAGAAGGTTTATTCCTTTTTTAGCAGATGAAGGGGGACCAAAATATTTCAGACCAAGAATTCTTAGCAGCGACTCAGCACTAAGATTATCACTCATCTTATTTGTGTTAATAATCACTGAATCAATATCACGGTCAAAGGAAAAAATTTCTTCTAAGTCATCGTAATAATTAATTTGAGACAAAATACTATTTCCATTATGCTCAATATTATTACGAGTGAGTGATTCTTTGAATAATGTTAGAAAATAATTCTCAGGTGAGCTAATACTAATCTGAATAGTATCAGAATTTGCGTGTTGTAAGATATTGCCGGTAATTAAAATGTCATTTTTTTTGTTAATCCAATCTCTTGTAATATTAATATTAGTTGAATCAGCTTGTACAGTAATTGAATTATTAATGAATTTAACGAATGAAGTTGGTGGAATGGATGAAATAACAGCTTGTTTGCCAACTTCTCCAGGTGAATATACTATATAAATAGAATTATCATTTATAGTCAATGAACTCAATGATGCAGAAAAAGAATATGGAGCATCATCCCACATCCATCCTTCACCCCAATAAAGAGAATCCATTTTAGAAATATCACAGATTAAATTTCCATTGATTTTTTTAATCCCATAATTTTTTATTTCCCGGACAAGCGAATCTAAATCATTAGATGAAAATTCAGGATCAAATCCGCCGGAGATAATTAAATTTCCGCATAAAATTGAATCTTCGACTTCACCAGAATGATAAACAGACGTTTTGAATTTATAATCTTCTAAAAATAAAAGAGAACTTGCGGTTGTAAATAATTTTAATGTTGATGCTGGTCTAAAGAGTAATTTCGAATTTAACTCATAAACTTGTTTTTGTTCAGTAAGGTTGTAGATATCAATAGCAATCTGGGATTCACTAAAAAAGTCACTTTGCAATATTTTCGAAATATTTACATTGAATAAATCAGCATTCGACTGTGCATGAATAAAATTAATAAGAACCACAAAAAAGAAAAAACAGTGAATAATTGTTTTATTTATCATTATTAAAAGTACTCTCGTTCTCTAAAACTAACTCCAATTTCTTCAACAACAAATTTTTTAGCTTTTTCAGAATCGATTTCATTTAAACCTACTATGGACAAAACAACGTTTGTGTATTTTTTTGCCTTCTTCGCAAAATCTATCATCTCGTTATGTAATGATTTATCAACTTTCATAAGTTGTGAATATTGAACTGGGTCAACTGAATTTAAACTAATTGAAACCGTGTCAATAATACCATTTAATTCTGGTGTAATATCTTTTTTATTTATGAAATTGCCGTGACCGTCAGTATTTAATCTTGTTTTTCCGCCATTAGCTTTAACATATCCGGCAATTTGCTTGACCACTTCCCACCTTATTGTTGGTTCACCATATCCGCAAAATACTATTTCGCTATATTTTGTTGGATTACCAATTTCTTGAATATATGTTGTAGCATCTGGCTCTTCAGACTTACTCATTTTCAAATTATATCCATTTACAACTGCTTCACCTTTTCGATCGCAAAAAATACAATCGGCATTGCATCTATTGGTTACATTAATATAAAGTGCTTTTCCAATTTGATAAGTGAACGAGAGTTTTGGTTTATTACCGATGCCAAACAACTTAAATGCATTATAAGTCGTAGTTCTTGCTACGTCATTAACTGTCAATTCATGAGTTTTAGCAACTTGTTCTGCGATAAAATGAATATAGGAGGGTTCATTTCTTTTTCCTCTATGTGGAACTGGAGTCATAAATGGAGAATCAGTTTCAAGCAATAGATTTTCAACAGCAACTCTGCTTAATATTTTTCTGAGGTTATCCATTTTTTTGAATGTGATGTTTCCTGGGAATGAAATAAAATGATGCATTTCAATTAATTCTCTTGCATTTTCAATTGAACCAGCAAAGCAATGAAACTGAGCCTTCAATCCGGAATCTTTATACTTCCTTGCATAATTCATTAAGTCATCATTTGAATCACGATTATGAACAATGATTGGCAAATTTAATTTGAGAGCTAATTCTATTTGTGCTTCAAACGCTTTTTTTTGAATCTCCTTCGGTGAAAAATCATAAAAATAATCTAATCCGATTTCACCGATTGCGACTACTTTTTCATGTTTCGCCAAGTCTTCAAGTTTTTGAATAATATCATCATTCCATTCTTTTGTATCGTGTGGATGAACACCAATGGTGGCATAAATTTTCGGATATTTTTCAGCAAGTTGAATTGCTTGAGCAGATGATGCTAAATCTGTTGCCGGAACTATAATATATTCCACCCCAGCAGCTACGGCTCTTTCGATAATCTGATCTACTTCGCCGTTAAAGTTGGGATAAAACAAATGAGCATGTGTATCTATGAACATATCAACTTTTTCATTTTTGTTTTCTAAAAATATTCTTTCTCTTAATCTTACTCTTGTTCTTACTTATTACATCTAATAAGCGATTAAAATTTAGATTATGATTTTACAATCTCTCCAATAATTAATCCACGTTCATCTATCGATGCCGCGGTTTTCAAAACTAACTCAACATCATTTTTATCAACGACTGCAACTAATCCAATTCCCATATTAAATACAATTCTCATTTCTTCATCAATAATATTTCCAGTTTTTTGAATGATTTCAAAAATTTTAGGAGAATTCCAAGCACCCCAATTAATTCTAATTGCAAGTTTATCAGGTACTACTCGTTTTGTATTTCCAATAATTCCGCCGCCAGTTATATGCGAAAATGCTTTCACATTTATTTTTTCTTTTAGGGCTGTAATTAGTTTAAAATAGGACTTATGAATTTTTAATAATTCGTTTCCAAAATTTGAATCTAATTCATTTACTTGATCGGACAAAGAGAATTTATTTAACAATACTTTTCTCGCAAGTGAATATCCGTTTGTATGAAGACCATTTGATTCAAATCCAATTAATATATTTCCCTCAGAAACATTTTTACCATCAATAATTTTTTCTTTTTCAACTACGCCAACAATTGTACCAGACATATCATATTCACCTTCTGAATATAAGTCTGGCATTTCAGCTGTTTCGCCGCCAATCAATGCAACATTATTTTCTATACAAGCAATTGAAAATCCTTTAATAATGTCTTCTGCTATTGAAGGGTTAAGTTTTCCGAATGCCAAATAATCCATAAAATATTGAGGTTCAGCACCGCATACAGCTATATCATTAACACAGTGATTTACCAAGTCTTGTCCAATCGTATCATGTTTATTCATCATAAAAGCGATTTTCAACTTTGTGCCAACACCATCAACACTAGATACAAGAACGGGATTTTGA
This sequence comes from Ignavibacteria bacterium, assembly GCA_016873835.1. GTDB lineage: Bacteria > Bacteroidota > Ignavibacteria > Ignavibacteriales > Melioribacteraceae > DSXH01. The sequence goes on along the minus strand of VGVY01000079.1, from coordinate 146 downwards.
TATTTCTTAAAATCAATTTGATAAAAAGCACCAAAATGACCAATGCCAGAAAGAACATTTTTGTTGAAAGTAGATTTTGCTATTTTTTTTATACGGTCAACCACTTCATCGCCAGCTTTAATATCAACACCGGAAGATTTGTAAGT
>VGVY01000078.1 GCA_016873835.1 Ignavibacteria bacterium | reverse complement strand
TCACACAAATTTTTTCATATCAGAATTTTCTTGTAGGCAATAATCAGTTTATAGCGGTACTTAATTTTGGTGCCGATGAATATCTTGACAACAACACCGCACACTTTAATATAGTTGGTGTTGCAATAAACGAAATTCGCGGAGATTTGGTTATTAATGAGATTATGTATGCACCGAACTCTCCAGAACCCGAATGGATTGAAATATATAATCGTAGTACAAAAAATATAAATATGTTCGGTTACAAAATTGCTGACGATGCAACTACGACTAGAGTAATTAACAGCTCTCTTACTCTTAATCCCAACGAGTATTTAGTAATTGCAAAAGATAGTTCAATTGCAACTATTCATGGATTAATTCCTATTTTAAGAATAAATACTTTTGCGGCATTAAATAATTCTGGGGACAGAGTAGTTTTGCTCGATTCACTAAATCGAGTTATTGATTCACTTGATTATAAATCATCTTGGGGCGGAACAAGTGGCAGATCGCTTGAAAGAGTTGATGCTGCAAGAAGTTCAATAGACTCAACAAACTGGAAAACCTCTGCTGCAACATTAGGCTCAACACCTGGAAGATTTAATACCGCCACACCATATGACAATGATTTGATGATTATCATAACGAGTCACGCTCCATCTTTTCCGATAAAAGGGGATTCGGTAGCGTTAAATATTCGAATAGATAACATAGGAAAAAATACAGCAAACATTTTTGAACTAGAAGTTTTTAACGATTTGAATTTGGATGCTATTACTCAGCCATCAGAAAGATTTTTTCTAAGAAATTATACTTCATTGATAAATAATCAATCGATTTCGCTTCAGACAAAAATATTTGCCACAGATGTAAGGTTGTATCGAATAATTGCGAAATTGAATTATGCTGCTGATAATGTTCAATTAAACAATACAACAACAAGAGAATTTAATGTCCTTGAAATTCCAGCAAGCATAAATGAAATTGTAATAAATGAAATAATGTATGCGCCGACAAATGATGAACCAGAGTGGATTGAGATTTATAACAGCTCAAATCGTGTTCTAAATCTTAAAGATTGGAAAGTTGGTGATAACACTGCGCTTGCAACAATTTCAACTACAGATTTACAATTTAACCCGGGAGAATATTTTGTTATAAGCAGTGATGCCTCCATTACTAATTTCTATACAATAACATCGCGGTTGATTATAAAAACATTACCAAGTCTCAGCAATACCGGGGATGATGTAAAACTCAGAGATAATCTAAACAGAACTATAGACAGTTTAAAATATTTACCGAGCTGGGGCGGAACAAACGGAAAGTCTCTAGAAAGAAAATACTCAGACTCTCTTTCAACAAAGCAATCAAATTGGGGAACATCAACAAGTATAAACCGCGCAACACCCGGATTGTTTAATTCAAATTCGCCTTTATATAATAATCTTTCAGTTTCTATTACTTCATTCACACCACAAATTCCAATAAGGAATGACTCTGTAACTGTAAACATTAAAATTGAAAACCTTGGTAGAAATACTGCAAACAATTTTTCTTTAACAGCATATATTGATTTGAACTCTGACTCAACTCCGCAAGAGAATGAAAAAATATATACAAAAAATTATTTATTGTTAACTTCTTTTGCTTCTGTTAATCAACATATTAGGTTTTTTGCACAAGAAGTCCGCACTTATAAAGTAATTGCGGTACTAAGTTTTCCTATTGATGAAGATTTAACTAATAATTTAGTGTCAAAGGAGATAATTGTAATTGAAATTCCAGCACTCAAAAATGAAATAGTGATTAATGAAATCATGTACGCTCCGACTGGCGAAGAGCCGGAATGGATAGAAATTTATAATCGGTCAAATCGAGAATTAAATTTGAAAGACTGGAAAATTGGTGATAATACTGCACTTACCACTATTAGCAGCGCAAATTTTTTCATTGGCGTTGGAGAGTATCTTATTATTAGCAGTGAAGAAAATGTTTCAAATTTCTACAACATTTTCTCCAAACTGATAATTAAAGCACTCCCGAGTTTAAGTAATTCCGGAGATGATGTTAAACTTAAAGACAATGCCAACAGAACCATAGACAGTCTAAAATATTTACCAAGCTGGGGCGGTACCTCGGGAAAATCTTTGGAGAGAAAAAATGTTGACTCAAGTTCTGTTAAATCTACAAATTGGGGAACTTCGATAAGCAAGTTTAAAGCAACGCCAGGCTACAAGAATTCATTAACCCCACGCGCAAAAGATCTAGCAATCAATAATTTTAGATTCAATAACAAATACGGGTATGATTACAATTCATTTGCAGCTTCGTTTTGGATTGTTAATAACGGAACAACTTCTGCAAATCAATGCTTATACAAAATTTATAATGATTTTAATAACGATGGAATTTATACTGCCAATGAACTAATTAACGAAGGGAGTAAAAATGCAATTCCTTCAAAGGATAGTGTTAAAATCGAATTTATTCCAACAAGATATAATTTGGGAGAAAATACTATTTATGTTGTCGTTGAATTTGAGGGTGATGAAAATTTAGAAAATAATTCGGCAATTGCTAAAATTATTGGTGTTTATCCAACAGAAAAAAAATTTGATTTAGTGATTAATGAAATCATGTATGCGCCAAATTCTCCAGAGCCGGAATGGATTGAACTGTTCAATAGAAGCAACAAGCCGGTTAATCTCAAAGGTTATCAAATTGCTGACGATGCAAGCAAGTCAACTGTATTTAAATCAAACTTTATTCTTGATCAAGAGGGCTATGCTGTAATATCTAGAGATTCTAATATTGTCTTTTATTATAGCGATCTTAAAAATATTATTGTCTCTGCATTTCCGACTTTGAATAACAGCGGAGACAGACTTGTTTTGCTCGATTCACTTAACCGCGCTATTGATTCGTTATCATTTAAATCAACTTGGGGAGGCACATCGGGAAAATCATTGGAAAGAATTGACGTAAACTTTCTTTCAACAGATTCAACAAATTGGAAAACAACAAATGCAATTCGCGGCACTCCGCAAAAAATCAATTCGGTATCAAAAAAGAATTATGATATCGCTGTTACAAAAATCTTATTCGCTCCCTCTCAACCAATAATCTATGACAATGTTGTCATTGGTGTGATAGTAATAAATAATGGAAAGTATAGTTCTCAGTTTAAATTAATATTAAACGAAGTAAACTCAAGCGGAACATCTATCAAAAAAGAAGAGAGTCAATTAATAACTTTACCAGTGGACGGATTAGAGATTTATAATTTTCAATTTAGTATTCAAAATATTTCTTCAAAATTAGAATATGAAATTGTCGTGGATATTATTCTTGACGAAGACTTATCTAACAATAAACTTCGTGGAATTATTCGTCCTGGCTATCTTCCCGGCTCTATTGTAATAAATGAAATTATGTACAGCCCTATTAATTCTGAACCAGAATGGATTGAGTTCTATAACGATGCTAATTACAGTATTGATCTGAGTGATTGGAGTTTGTCAGATATTCTCACTACACCGGTTAAAACAAAATTGAAACAAGCCATCGTATCGTCCAAAAGTTACTTTGTGATTGCAAAAGATTCTACAATTGTAAATTATCACAAATCTATCCCTTCGAAACTAATAATCACAAATTTTGCAAATCTTAATAATGACATTGATGGAGTAGTTGTAAAAGATTCTCGCGATGTTACTATCGATTCTGTTAAATATGAAAATACCTGGGGCGGTTCAAATGGAAAATCTTTAGAACGAAAAATTATTTCTTCTTCTTCAAATAATAAAAGCAATTGGAGTTCATCACTAGATATTGAACTAAGCACTCCCGGAAGAATGAACAGCATCACTCCGTACAACAATGATCTTGCAATTATTAATATTGGCTACACTCCATTAACGGCAACAAGCAGTGATGATGTAAATCTTTATACAAGAATTTTTAACAAGGGATTAAATCTCGCTCAAAGTTTTTCGGTCGAATTTTATTTTGTAACCGGAACCGACACGACCTATTTCAGCGCCGGTAATGGTTTTAATCTTTCTGCTGGAGATACAATTAATATCTTATCGGTATCAAAAACAAAGTTAGATAATCCGAAAACGATTCATTGCAAATTAAAATACGCTGCTGATGAATTTTTAATGAATAATTATTATACTTCAATTCTATCAGCTGGCTTTAAGAAAAACTCACTGGTTGTTAGCGAGATAATGTACAATCCATATGATGGCGAGTCTGAGTGGATTGAAATATCAAACACAACAAGCATTGCAATAAATTTAAAAGACTGGAAAATTTCAGATCTTCTGCCAGCCATAAATAAAGTTGCAATTACAAGCAAAGATGTTTTTTTGCAGCCCGGAGAATTTGCAGTTTTAACTCCAGATACCAATAAATTCCCATATTATACTCCATCAAAATTCTTTCAAGTAAAGTTTGGCACACTCGGGAATACAAGCGATGGGGTTATTGTGTATGATATTCGTGGACTTACAATTGATAGTTTAATTTACAATTCAAAATGGGGCGGCACCAAAGGTTATTCATTGGAAAGAATATCGTTTTCTGCTTCAAGTACAGACAGTACTAACTGGGCTACTTCGCTAAATCCATATGGCGCATCACCAGGAAGAAAAAATTCTATTACAGATTTGCCCACTTACAAAAAAGGTTCTTTGATTATTAATGAAATATTGTTTGACCCGGCAACTGGTAATTCGGAATTCGTTGAATTTCTTAACTATAGCAATGACTCATTACAGCTAGGCGGAACAGTGCTTCATTTTGGAACTGACAAAAAAGTCAAAATTTCTTCAGTGTATAATTTGCTCGCTCCTAATAAATATTTTGTTCTAGCCTCTGATTCAACAATTTATAATAATTATTTCGCGTTTAGCTCGAATAGAAATGATGTTGGATTGAATTCATCGCTGAGTTTGTCAAATGATGGAGGAAAGCTTGTAGTTAAAGACGCAAGAGGAATAACTCTTGATTCACTTTACTACTCCCCAAATTGGCACAATAAAAATATTGTAACATCAAAAAATAAATCTCTTGAAAGAATAAATCCCACACTCAATTCAAATGATAAAGGGAATTGGAACACGTCGGTGTCTAATGAAGGCGCAACTCCATTACAAGCTAATTCAATTTTTACTGCTACAGTTATCAGTAAAAGCAAAGCAACTATACTGCCGAACCCATTTTCCCCTGATGGCGATGGATTCGAAGACTTTGCCACTATTAATTTTTCACTCAAACAACAGCTTGCCCAAGCAAGAATCAAAGTTTTTAATAGTCAAGGTAGACAAGTTCGTACTATTGTGAATAATTTTCCTTCTGGTCCTAACAATTCAATTATTTTTGATGGATTGGATGAAAGCGGCAAACCTCTTAGAATTGGAATTTATATATTGCTTATTGAAATTGTGACAAATTCCGGAGATATGGAAGTAATAAAACTTCCGGTTGTAATTGCGAGAAAACTCTAAAAAACCAAAATAGATATGAACACAAAACAATTAATTGAAGAATTATTGCAGCAAAAAAATATTGCGATTGCTGGTATTTCAAGAAATCCAAATGGAGCTGTTGGAAATGCAGTTTACAAAAAATTTAAAGATGCTGGATATTCTGTTTTTGCAGTTAATCCTAAAGCTGATACAATCGACTGCGAAAAATGTTATCACGATTTAAAATCAATTCCGATAAAACCAGATGCCGTTTTTCTTTCAACACATCCAAATAAATCATTAGACGTTGTTCGTCAATGTGCAGAACTGGGAATAAACAAAGTTTGGTTTCACCGTTCGTTCGGAATAGGAAGCTATAATGAAGAAGCTGAAAATTATTGTAGAGATAACGGGATTGCTGCAATAGTCTACGCGTGTCCAATGATGTTTGTTCCACCGGTTGATTTTGGACATAAATGCATCAGGTTTTTTATGAAGCTTGGCGGTAAAATATAATCATGTAAAAATTTATACCTACTATTTTTATTTGCATCCTTTGCCAGAATAATCAATTTTTGCATTCGTTAAATAATTAAATGAAAGAGAGTAATGCATAAGTTATTTAAATACATAATGCTGATATTTTCTTTATCAATCCACGCACAAAATAATATAAATCCTTGTTATTCATTAGAAGCATCTCAATTCGATTTTTGGATTGGCGATTGGAAATTAGAATGGAAAGATCAATCAGGTAAAATTCAAAACGGGACGAACTCAATAAAAAAAATTCTTGATGGTTGTGTGATTGAAGAAAATTTTGATGGTGGTGAAGGCACGCCGTTAAAAGGAAAAAGCAATTCAGTTTATAATTCATTTACAAAAAAATGGCATCAGACTTGGGTTGATAATACTGGCGGTTACCTAGATTTTATGGGTAATTTTAGTAATGGCATAATGATTTTGGTTCGTGAATATATTGATTAATCTGGTAGTAAGGTTATACAGCGAATGGTATGGTATAATATTTCAAAAAACGAAATAGATTGGAATTGGGAACGTTCTGATGATGAAGGAAAAACGTGGGCTGTTAAATGGAAGATTCATTACACGCGAATAAAATAATATATTTTACTTTCTGTGAGTGCCTTTTTATTTTTGCCCCATAATTTAAAATCCAAGAGCAAGATTGAGCATATCAAAAAAACTTAAATCGATTTGGCAGCCAAAATTATTAGATAATAATTTTAGAACTCGGTTATTCCTTTCAATGGCAGTTCTAGCATTTGTATTGATTTCTATTACAAGATTTTTAGCTTATAATGAAAAAAACAGCGGATTTGCTTTTACAGACCCGATCCTTTCACTTTTTAACCCGATCGATGTTACGTGGCTAACATTCGGATTAATTTATATAGGATTATTCACAGCATTATTTTCACTTTCATTTCATCCTGAAAATTTTTTAGTAGCAATTCAATCTTATAGTCTTGTGTTTTTAATTCGTTTATGTACAATCTATTTATTACCGCTTGATGCACCTATTACAACTATTGCATTAACTGATCCGGTAGTTCAGTTTTTTGGCGATGGGGAAACATGGTTCCGCGACCTCTTTTTTTCAGGACATACAGCAACGATGTTTTTGTTTTATTTAACAAGTTCTTCAAAAAAGCTTAAAGTTACTTTCTTGCTATGTACATTTTGTGTTGCAGTTTGTGTTTTAATCCAACACGTCCATTATACAGTGGATGTTGTAGCCGCACCATTTTTTTCATATGCTTCCTACAGAATAGCTTTTTTATTAAATAATAAACTAAAAAAATAACGGTGTGTGGAATTATTTCTTGTATTCTAATGTTATGTAAAAGTAACATAAGAAATGGAAATGATTTCAGAAGCTGTATACTTACATTATTTAAGCGCACTGCTTGACGGCAATAAAAAGCAGTGCACCGATTTAGTTACCGGATTAATTAAAGATAAAGCTGATCTAAAAGAAGTCTACATTAATTTATTTCAACGTTCTATGTACCGCGTTGGTCAATTATGGGAAAAAGAAAGATGTACGGTTGCAGATGAACATATTGCCACCAAAATAACTGAATCTCTAATAGAGCTTTCTACTTCAAAATATCCCATTAACGAAAAGAAGGATAGATTAGCCGTAATCACTTGCATTGATAAGGAATTCCATGAACTTGGCGCTAGATTAGTAACCGGCTTTTTTGAAGTAAGTGGTTGGAATGCAATTTTTCTAGGATCTAATACACCTCAATCGTGTATGATTAAATTGCTAAAAGAGAAAAAGCCAGATATCCTAGGCATTTCTGTAAATCTATACATAAATATAGCCCGATTAATATATCTTATCGAACTCGTTCATCACGAAATTCCAGAACTTAAGATTATTGTTGGAGGACAAGCTTTCGCCGGTGATAATACAACTGCATTAAAAGACTTTTCTTATGTTGAATACATTCCTTCTTTAGACGAACTCGAGCAATTCATTAATCGATTTTCATCGTAAATCCAACTCACAAACAAAAATTTCTGTATTTTTAATTACTAATATTATTCCATTCGGAGTGTTCATGAAATTGAAATTTCACATTTCATTTTTATTAACTGCAATTGCTGTCATTTCTTGTAGTTCAAAACAAAGTCTTATTACTGATATTATTAAACCAATCAACTTAATTTCCGGCATATCTGACTCAATTTTAGTTAGTGATCTATTTTATGCAGAAGATTACGAAATAGATTTTAAGCAAAATGCATCTGTAAGAATTAATTATAATAAACCCTCAGGATATGTTCACTTTACTCCAGACTTAAGTTTTTCGGGTATGACATTTGTTGATTTTAATTATGATGGTGAATTGTATTCAATTCTTATTAAATCCAGGATACAGCAGAAATATAAATTTTCATTCAAACCATCAAAGGATTATAAAGCATTAAACCTCTTCGGAAGTTTTAATGGCTGGGATAGAGGCAATCTTACGATGAATGATGTAAACGGAGATGGAATTTTTGAAGTTGAAATTCCGCTTGAGCCAGGCAGATATCAGTACAAATTCTTTGGCGATGGCGAAGAAATTGTTGATCCATTAAATAAAGAAAAAGTACCAAACGGTTTTGGCGATTTCAATTCTGTCTTTATTGTTGAGCAGCCGAAAGCCAGCAATCAGTTTCTTCATATTCTTGATTATGAATCGCAAAATGAAAAAACAGTATTCAACTTTTATCACGAAAATGAATCGATAGAAAGCTCATTAAAACATGAAAATATATTCGCAGTAATCGATAATAAAAAAATTACTAATGAAAATATTTCAGTCGAGGGCAACAAAATCTTAATCTCATTTACTCCGGAAGAACTCAAGAACAAAAAGTTACTCCGTGTTACTGTTTCCCAATCTGGAAATATTTCCAATACGCAGTCTGTAAATTTATTCGATGGGAACTCGATCGCGACCGAAAATAACTTTTTATGGAACGATGCAATAATATACTCTCTTATGATAGACAGATTTAATGATGGAGATAAATCACTTAATAAACCAATCATTAAAGATTCGCTATTTGAAAAAGCTAATTACATGGGCGGAGATTTTGATGGGATTATCAAAAAGCTTAAAGAAAGATATTTTGATTCACTTGGTATAAACACAATTTGGCTCTCGCCGGTTTATGATAATCCAAATGAAGCATACCGAGAGTCTCCTATTCCGCACAGATGGTTTTCTGGTTATCATGGCTATTGGCCGGTTAACTCATACGATGTTGAAGAAAAATTCGGAACACTTGAAAAATTAAAAGAGTTAATAAAAATTGCTCATACGCATGGAATAAAAATTTTACTCGATGTTGTAGCAAACCACGTTCATGAAAAACATCCGCTTGTTAAAGAAAAACCAGAATGGTTTGGTGATTTAAGACTTCCAGACGGAAGATTAAACCTAAGACTTTGGGACGAGTATCGATTAACAACATGGTTTGAGCCGTATTTGCCAAAATTCAACTATGTTAATTCTAAAGATGCAATTGATTTTATGACATCAAATGCAATCTGGTGGTTGAACGAAACCAGCGCTGATGGTTTCAGACAAGATGCAGTTAAACATATGCCTAATGAATTTTGGAGAGCGCTCACAAAAAGAATTAAAAAAGAAATTGAGGTTCCGCAAAAAAAATCTGTTTATCAAATTGGCGAAACATTCGGCAGTTATCAATTAATCAGTTCTTATGTGAATAATGGACAATTATCAGCTCAGTTCAATTTTAATTTGTACGATGTTGCATTACCTACTTTTCTTGATCCTAAAATATCATTTTCCGCCCTTGATGCTGAAATGAAAAAATCATTTTTAGTGTATGGCGAAAATCATGTTATGGGAAACATTATGGATAGCCATGATAAAAATCGGTTCATGGCATTTGCTGATGGAGATTTAGATTTAAGCCAATGGAGCGCGGTTGAAGTTGGATGGAATAATCCTCCTCAAGTTGATAATCCCAAGAATTATAAAAAAGCAATACTGTATTATGCATATATGAACAGCATTCCGGGGATTCCAGTGATTTATTATGGAAGCGAGTTTGGAATGACCGGGGCATCTGACCCTGATAACAGAAGAATGATGCGTTTTGGGAATCAACTTTCGATTCATGAAAGTGAAATGTTGAATGATGTAAGAAAGATTATTAATCTTCGAAAAAATTATTCATCACTTCGTCAAGGTGATTTTTTAACGCTCCAAGCCGATGAAAATATTTATGCTTATGTACGCTCGAATTTGAATGAAAGAATTCTTGTTATTCTAAATAAAAACAAAAAGGAAGAACTTGTTAATCTCAAAATTCCCAATGTGTATGAAATAAGTTCTGCAATTGATTTGATGAACGGCGAAATGGTTCATGTTGAAAACAATACTATTCAATTGAAAGTAAATGAGAGCGGTTATAAGTTCATTAAATTGGAAAAGAAATGAAGATAGCTTTAATTCAGCAAAAGGCAACGCAAAACATTCAGCACAATATCGAAAAAGGAATTGCTTCTGTAAGAACTGCCGCTGAAAAAAAAGCTAAGATAATTTGTTTTGCAGAACTCGCATTCACTCCTTTTTACCCTCAAAAAAAATCGGAAGGACAAAACCTTGTGCTAGCAGAAACAATCCCGGGTTGCACAACGAACCTATTTTCTTCCATTGCAAAAGAATTGGGTGTTGTCATAATTCTTAATTTGTATGAAAACTTAAATGGCAAAACTTTCGATTCCTCACCAGTAATTGATGCAGATGG
>VGVY01000077.1 GCA_016873835.1 Ignavibacteria bacterium | reverse complement strand
TTAATTTGATAAAATCTTATGGGGGAATTAATGAAACAGTTTCCATCTCTTGTAAAATTATTTTTGGTGTTAATAATGATCAATAATTTTTCATATTCTCAAAACATTGAACGAAGTGAAGTCCCATTAAAATTTAAATGGGATAATTCAATTCTCTACACAAATATAGATGAATGGAATATTGATAAGAAGTTGCTGGAGAGTGAAATTGAAAAATTGAAATACTTTAACGGAAAAATGAAAAATAATTCTTATGTTTTCTATAAAACATTAAGAACTTATTTTGATGCTTATAAGCTTTATTATAAGATTTCAGATTATGCATTTCGTTTATCTGATGAGGATTTGAGGATTGGAGCGAACCAATCACTAAATCAGCAAGCAACAAATTTAGGAACCCAGCTTGGTGAAGCAGCATCATTTATTAATCCCGAAATTTTGAGTATTGAAAAAAATACAATCAACAAATTCTTTAATGAAAAAAATCAATTATCTGAATTTCATTTTTATGTAAACGATGTTTTGAGGATGAAAGAACACACCCTTTCTGAAAATGAGGAAAAAGTATTAGCAAGTGCTGGACTTATAACAACAACAATGAATGAAGTTTATTCCATTTTTGACAATGCCGAAAAAACTAATCCACCAGTCAAACTTTCAACTGGCGAGGAAATTGAACTCAACGGTGCTTCATATTCTAAATATAGAACCTCGGAAAACAGAGAAGACAGAGAAAAGGTTATGAATGTTATGTTCACCGAAGGGTATAGAAAATATCAAAATACTTTTGGTGCAAACTTAGCCGGTAAAATAAGAGCCGATTATTTTTATGCAAAGAATAGAAAATACAACACAGTTTTAGAGCAATCGCTTGATGTAAATAAAATTCCAGTTGGTGTTTACACAAACCTCGTTGATCAAATCCATAAAAATTTACCAACTTTACATCGCTTTCTAAAATTGAAAGCAAAAATGCTTGGTGTTGATCAGCTTCATTATTATGATCTTTATGCATCAATGGTGAAAAATGTTGATTTTACTTTTTCAATTGATGAAGGTCAAAATCTTTTGCTTGAGGTTTTTAAACCAATGGGAGAAGAATACGTATCAACCGTTAAAAGATCTTTTGATGAACGATGGATTGATTACGTTCCAACAAAAGGCAAAAGTAGCGGGGCTTATTCTTCTGGTGCAGCATATGATTTTCATCCGTTCATTTTGATGAACTGGACGGACGATTTTGAATCGCTATCTACTCTTGCGCATGAACTTGGACATACTATGCACAGTTATTATTCAAATAAAAATCAGCCATTCGTAAATGCACAGTATGCAACTTTTGTAGCTGAAATTGCTTCTACTATTAATGAAACATTATTGAATGATTTTATGGTTAAGAAAGCGAAGAATGACGAAGAGAAATTATACATTTTAGGTACTTACCTTGATTTAATGCGCTCTACAATTTTTAGACAAGTTTCATTTGCGGAATTTGAATGGGAAATTCACAAAAGAGTTGAAAACAATGAACCGCTTACCGGTGAAGAAATGAGCAAAATATATTTTGAAATTGTTAAAAAATACTATGGCCATGATAGTAATATTTGTATTGTGCCAGACTATGTTGCATTTGAATGGGCTTATATTCCACACTTTATTGGTTATACTTACTATGTATATCAATATTCAACCTCATTGATTTATGCTACTGCGTTGGCTGAAAAAATTGTGAAGGAGGGTCAACCCGCAATTAATGAGTTTTATAACATTTTAAATGGCGGAAGTTCAGATTACCCGATCGAATTAATAAAAAAAGCTGGTGTTGATCCTTTGAGTTCAGAAGCATTTGACATAGCAATTTCAAAAATGAATAGTGTGATGGATCAAATTGAATCTATTTTGGATAAAAAATGAACATTGATACAATCAGAACACTATTTCCTCACTTAGCAACTGGTCAAATTTATTTCAATCATGCTTCACTTGGTCCATGGCATGAATTTATTTTTAATCGCTTGAATGAATATGCAAAAGAGAGATCAGGAAATAATGTTATGAATTTTGAATCGTATGTAAAGTATAGTCAATCTGCTAAGAATAAGTTAGCACTTTTACTAGGCACAGTCTCTGAACGTATTGCATGGGTTGATAATGTTTCGAATGCAATGAGCCTTGTTGCACAAGGATTGAATTTTAAACATGGTGACAGAATAATTATAAATGATATTGAATTTCCGGCAAATGTTTATCCTTTTTTGAATTTGAAAAAACATGGAATCGAGATCGATATTGTAAAATCGAGAAATGGAAAAGTCGATTTAGAAGATATTGCCAAAGGTGTAACTCCAAATACAAAACTTGTCTCGATAAGTCTTGTTCAGTTTCTTTCTGGATACAGAGCAGATATTAAAGCAATAGGAGATTTTTGTAAAGATAAGAATATTCTCTTTTGTGTTGATGCAATTCAAGCTGCTGGAGTAGTTAATATTGATATCAAAAATATGAATATTGATTTTTTATGCGGTGGTACTCATAAATGGCTAATGAACTGCCAATGCGTTTCTTATTTTTTTATGTCAGAAGAATTACAATCAATGATTGAACAGAAATATGTTGGCTGGGCTTCAGTAAAAAACGCTTGGAATTTTTTAGATTATAATTTAGAGTTAAAGGATGGAATAGACCGTTTTCAAAACGGAACTCAAAATGAGTTTGGTGTTTGTTTACTTGACGCTGCTTTGGATATGTTCAAGGATTTTACAATTGGTGAATTTGAAACGAGAATCATCGATAATTCTGAATATTTTATTAATGCTTTAAGTACAGTTGGGTATGAACCAATATTAAGGGATGTTAACAGAAAAAATCTTTCTGGCATTGTTTCTGTTAAAATAAATGATGAAGAAAGAATTTTTAATTTTCTAAAAAGAATGGAAGTTCATTGTGCGATTCGAGAAGGTATTCTGAGATTTTCACCTCATTTTTACAATACTAAGGACGAAATTGACTCTGTGATTGAGGCACTAAAACAGATAGAAAATTAAAATCTTCAATTTATTATAGCTTGTTGATCTGTGATCTCAGTCATGATGAATCTTATCAAATAAGTAAAAAGATATTAAAGAATTTTCAGAACAGCAAAGTTATATACTAAAATCTATTCGTTAGGATTATATGAAAGTTCAACCTTTACATGAAAGTCTGCACCGCTGAATAAAGTATATTTCACTTCACCAATAGTGCATTTATAATCTTCACCAACGATATCGCTCACGGCTTTTGAAATTGCATTTTCCAATTGACCGATGCTTACGGCTTTTAATTTATTTTTTAATAATTTTTCAACATCAACAGCTTTTTCTTTTTCTGACATTTTGCTCTCCAACTTAATTTATAAACTTTTGTACTTTAGACGAACCCTAATTAATACAGTTCAAAATTTTTATGTAAAAATTTCGTTTAATTCCTTATCAAATTCAATAACTCATCTGTCTTTTCTTGCATCAATTTTTCGTCATTTCGGGATTCAACGTTCAATCTTAAAAGTGGTTCAGTATTACTCATCCTAACATTAAATCGCCAGCTATCAAATTCTACACTTAATCCATCAAGTTCATCAATAATACCATTACCATATCTCGTTCTTAGCAAATTTATTTTTTCTAAAGGAGTTGAAACAGTAGAATTAATTTCGCCAGAACAAGGAAAAGCTTTTACCATTTCGCCAACTAGGTCAGATAGTTTTGAATTTTCTTCAGTCATTAATTGTAAAATCAATAAAAATGGAATTAATCCGCTATCCGAATAATAATTATCTCTGAAGTAATGATGAGCAGACATCTCACCGCCATAAATAGAATTAACTTCTCTCATTTTTTGCTTGATAAATGCATGACCGCTTTTCGAAACTATTGCTTCGCCGCCGGCTTTCGAAACTTCATCTAGTGTATTCCATGTTAGGCGGGGATCGTGGACAATTTTTTCATTCGGAAAATTTTTCAAAATTGATTTTGCAAGCAGACCAACGATATAATATCCCTCGATAAAATTTCCATTCTCGTCAAAGAAAAAACATCTGTCATAATCTCCGTCCCACGCCACTCCTAAATCTGCTTTATGCTTTTTTATTGCATCTATTGTCGGCTGCCGATTTTCTGGCAGCAAAGGATTTGGCACACCATTAGGAAAATTTGAATCCGGTTCATGAAAAACTTTTATCATTTTGACTGGCAGAAATTCTTCTAATGCATCAAGTGCCGGTCCAACACATCCATTACCAGCATTCACAACAACTTTGAAATTCTTTATTTTTCTTGAATCATAGAATTTTTGAAGACTTCCAATAAAATCTTCCATTATTTCCTTTTGTATTACGTCCCCTTTGGTGGGGGAAAGTTCTCCAATAGAATTTTGTAAAACCATTTTTTCAATATCGCTTAGACCAGTATCATAACCCATTGGAACAGAACCTTTCTTAACAAACTTTAATCCATTGTATTCGGGAGGATTATGACTAGCCGTTATCATAATACCTCCATCAGCGTTTAGAAATGGTGTGCCGAAATAAATCATTTCAGTTCCGCATAGGCCAAGGTCATAAACATTAGAGCCAGCGTCAGTTATTCCTTTGGTTAACGATTCTGATAATTCCGGTGATGATTTTCTTACATCTCTGCCAATCACAATAGATTTTGCATTCAAGTATTTTACAACTGCTCTTCCAATTTTGTAAGCTAAATCAGAATTTAATTCCGATGGTACTTTCCCTCGAACGTCATATGCTTTAAAAGCCGAAATTTTATCCATTTATTCTCCATATTACCATAAGTTTTATACAAAGATAAGAATTTAGAGAAAAATTTTTACCTAATTGAAACGAATTTTTACATAGCTTCAATTAAAACAGCAACTTAATTTTGTACTGTTTTCAATGAGGAAATATCATTCCTAGTTCTACTTTTATAAAGAAATTTATCAGATGCAGTAATATTTCTTGCTCTGTAATATTTACCGCCTCCCAGATTGAAAAATATTCAGAATCTTCATTTCTGTGCCAAACTTGTAGTGAAAAATTAATCACACATCATATTGTACAATGCAGAACGTGTCAATCTATAATCAACTTTTTTTCTGTTGAAGATGGGGAAGTGCCTTCTATATTTTATGCAAAAAAATGTAGGTACTGCAGTGGAACTTATGAGGATGAAGTAAAAATTCAACCGTTTATGTATCCTGAGCTATATTTATAACCATTCTTTTTTAGTATACATTTTGTTTATCTTACCTAAGAGTTATATTTTTTGGATAAGCTTTCTAATATTATCAAAAATGGGGTGACAAATGATTTACCGATTTAAAAATTCAAAAATTATTATTTCCATTATTCTATTTGTAATTATGAGCATACAGCCATTATTTGCTCAAGCAAATTTCAATCCAGATACAGTTAAAGCGCAAAAGTTTGATACTGGTAAAATGTGGTCCTTCGATTATCCTCCATTTGACTATTTTGAAAAAACTTATGGTTTTAAACCAACGCAAGAATGGTTTGATGATGTTCGCTTATCAGCTTTAAGAGTTCCTGGCTGTACATCTTCTTTTGTTTCCGGTGATGGATTGATGATGACTAATTATCATTGTGCAGAGGGATTAGTAAGAAGAGTTCAAAAAGAAGGAGAGGATTTAATTAATAATGGTTTCTTCGCTAAAACATTAGCTGATGAAAGAAAAATTCCTAACTATTACACTGAAAAGTTAGTTTTTATTAAAGATGTTAGTGAGGAAGTCCATGATGCAATTGCCAAAGGAACAACCAATGAAGAAAAAGCAAAAATAAAAGAAGAGAAATCAAAAGAGTTAGTTGAATTGTATAAAAAAGAAACTGGCTTGAATTGCCAATTTGTTTCTTTATTCAACGGCGGCAAATTTTCTATTTATGGTTACAAGAGATATGATGATGTTCGTTTAGTTTTTGTTCCTGAATATCAAGCAGCCTATTTTGGAGGCGACTATGATAATTTTACTTACCCACGTTATAATTTAGATTGTGCATTCTTACGGGCATATGAAAATGACCAGCCGGTAAAAGCAGAAAACTTTTTTAAATTTTCTACTAATGGAATTCAACTTGGCGAACCGATTTTTACGGTCGGAAATCCAGGTTTTACTCAAAGATTAAAAACGGTTGCATTTCTTGAATATCAAAGGGATGTTACATATAGAAATAATTCATACTTGTTCGATTCATATTTCAATGTTTTGGAGACTCTAAAATCAATTGCACCGGATAAAAAAGATGAATATGAACAGATTCGAAGAAGAATTGGGAATGCACAAAAAGTATTTCATCAAACTTATAAAGGTTTAACTGATCCTTATTTGCTTGCTCGTAAACAAGCATTTGAAAAAGAAATAAAAGAAAAAGTATTCGCGAATAAATCTCTAAAAGAAAAATACGGTGGTATCTGGGAAAATATTTCTAAGACAAGGACAGAAATGAAAGAGATTGGACCAAAGATTTCAGCATATACATTAAATAACATATTCAGCTCTCAGTATTTTTTAATTGCACGCGATCTTGTAAAGTTTGCAAAAGAAATGCAGAAACCAGAAGCTGAAAGAGATGCCAAATACAAAGGCGAAAAATTAGATTCTACTATTAATTCACTTTATCCAGAAAAACTTGATAAACTTCTTGAAGTGACAAAACTTAAAATTCAAGCAGATTTTATCCGCATGAATTTAGGTAATCAGAATCCAATTGTTATGAAGTTATTCAGTGATAAGTCCGGGAAAGATGCTGCAGATTATATTTTAGCTAATTCAGTTATGGATGAAAGAGATAAATTTATTTCCTTAGCAAAAAAAGATGCTGAAAAAATTCTAAACTCCAATGATCCATTTGTTTACTTTATTATTGAGACACAAGATAAAATTACCGAGCTACAAAACAAATCAAAAGAAATTACTTCGACTGAACAAGTTTTTGATGACATGTTAGGTGAAGTTGTATTCATGTTATATAGCACCAATATTCCACCGGACGCAAATTTTACATTGCGTATAAGTGATGGAGTATTGCAAAACTTTGATTACAATGGAACAATCGCTCCAACAGTTACAACCTTTTATGGAATGTATGACAGACACTATTCATTCTACAAAGAATATCCTTGGAATATTGCTCCAAGCTGGGACGAACCAAGCAAAGTTGATCTCGCAACTCCATTTAATTTTACTTCAACAAATGATATAGTTGGCGGAAACTCCGGCAGTGCTGTGATTAATAAAAATGCCGAAGTTGTCGGGCTTGCTTTTGATGGTAACATGGAAAGCATTTATGGGAATTTCATTTACATGACACACAATAACAGATGCATTTCTGTTGATGCAAGAGGAATGATGGAAGCATTTGAAAAGGTTTATAAAGCTGACCGCTTTGTAAATGAATTAAAAGAAGGGAAATTACCATAAGAAAAATTTTTTCTTAATGTCAAAAAGTTGATTATGGGGCGACTTGCATCGCCCTTTCTGTTTTATTAGCCACTCATAACTTAATTATCTTGAGGAAGAAATGAAGAATAAAATTTTTTCATACTGGTTCGTGATTTATTTGATTTATTCGGTTTCTATTAATTCACAAACAATTTATGAACCAGTTGATTTATCGAAAGTAAAATCGTCTTTGGATGAAATGGGAACAATGTGGACTTTTGATGCAATTCCTTTCGAATATTTTGAAAAGAAGTATGGATTTCGTCCTACAGAAGATTGGCTGAATGATGTTATGAAATCAGCACTTCAATTTGGAGGAGGCTGTTCTGCTGCTTTTGTGTCTGAAGATGGATTAATTATGACAAATCATCATTGTGCACGAAACAGTTTAATTCCATTATCACCAAAGGGAGAAGACTATCTACGCGATGGTTATTATGCGAAAACTCTTAATGATGAAATAAAAATTCCAAATTTATATGTAGATCAACTATTACAGATTGTAAATGTAACAGATGAAGTTCTAAATGCTTTTAAGAGTGGAAAATCCAACGAAGAGAAAGTAAAACTTAGAAACAACAAAATAAGTGAGATTGAAAAAAAATATGCTGAGGAAACGGGTTTAGTTTGTAGAGTAGTTGAATTATACAAAGGAGGAAAATATTCAGTTTATTGTTATAATAGATTTAATGATGTTCGATTAGTAATGGCTCCTGATTTTCAAATTGCTGCTACTGGGTGGGATTGGGATAATTTTACTTATCCGCGCTATGAGCTTGACTTTATGTTTTTAAGAGCATATAAGAATGGTAAACCAATTAAGACAAATAATTATTTTAAATTCAGTTTAAAAGGTGCAAATGAAGGAGAACCAATTTTTGTAATCGGGAGACCGGGCAGCACTCAAAGACTTCTTTCAGTTGCACAATTAGAATTCTTTAGGGATAAAACTTATAAATATACTTTATCGATGCTAAATGAGTTGTACAATGTTTCATTTGAAATATTTCAAGCTCATCCAGAAAAATTTGATGAAATGCTCAACTCAGTTCTTGGTGTTGGAAATGGAAGGAAATCTTATGCCGGCAGATATATGGGATTGAGGGATGAATTTATTATGGCTAAGAAAAGAGATTTTGAAAAAAATCTAATTGAAAAAGTAAATTCAAATCTAGAATTAAAAGGAAAGTATGGACACATTTGGCAATCGATTAAAGACAACCTGAGCGAACAGAGAAAATATGCTGATGAATTTTATGCTCTTACAATGGCGCAAAGAATGAGAAATGGATATTCTACTGCAGCACAAAATGCTCTTTTATATGCAAATCAAATGTCACTTCCTGAAGAAAAAAGGGAAGGAAGATTTAAAAGGGATTCTGTTAACATCACAATTGAAAAACTCTTTCCTTCCATTGATTCAGAACGTGATAATAAAGTTTTGGCAGCGCTTTCAAATTTTCTTTTCTCAGTTTTGGGGAATGAACATATTATCACAGATCAATTTTTTGCCGGTTTGAAAGGAAATGAATCTGTTGAAAATTTCTTGAACATTTCACCACTTGCATCAAAAGAAAAATTTATTCAATATCTTAATGGTGTTTCGTCAGATCAAATATTGAAATCGAATGACCCATTGATTTCACTTGTTGTTTATGCTACAAAAAAACTCGAAGAACTTCAGCCAAAATTTAGAGAAGATAATGCAACCTTGACTGTATTAAATCAAATGCTGGGTGAAGTAACCTCAATAGTATATGGAGATAAAATTCCGCCTGATGCTACAAGCACTTTGAGAATTTCAGACGGTGTGATTAAAGGTTATGAATATAATGGAACTATAGCTCCCGGAAAAACAACATACTTTGGATTGTGGGATAGATGGTATTCGTTCAATAAAAAGCCGTACCCTTGGGGTTTACATCCAAAATGGCATTCAATTCCTGAAGGATTTGATTTATCTGTTTCAATAGGTTTTGCTTCAACTAATGATATCGTTGGAGGAAATTCCGGAAGTTCAGTAATAAATATAAATAAGGAAGTTGTTGGATTAGTCCATGATGGAAATTTAGAAAGTTTAGCTGGCGATTTTATTTTTCTTGAATCGAATAACAGAACTGTTGCTACAGATTCTTGGGGATTAATGGAAGCATTAAAGTTTGTTTATAAAACTGAACGGTTGGTGAATGAATTAAAAGTGGGTAAAGTCGAATAAAAGATTCCAATAGCACACAGATTGAACTGATATAACTGATATAAACAGATTTTTTAACATTGATATAATCCGTTCTATCTGTGTGCAACTAATTTTTAATAGTTTTAATAATATCTGAAATTAAGACTCGCGCCGTTACATCAACTCCTCCCCCTCTTCCTTTAATTATCAAAGGGGTTTTCGAATAAAACTTTGACTTAATTGATATAATTTTTTCATTAGCCGAAATGTTATTAAAGGGATGAGTTGAATTAACTCTAACAATTTTTACAGACGCGCTATTGTTCTTATAACTTGCCAAATAAATTAATTTTTTGTTTGTCGCAATTGTCAATTTCTTTAGCCGGCTAAAGTATTTATCCATTTGCTTCAATTGATTAATTAATTCTGATTGAGTTTGAGCACGTTGTAATTTTTTAGTAACAAGATTCTGTATTTTAATTTCTGCGAGTTCAAGATTAGCACCGGCTTCTCGAGCGAGAATTAAGATCTTCTTTGCAGAATCTAATCCAGTTAAATCATTTCTCGGGTCTGGTTCTGTCATCCCTAATTTTTGTGCTTCTAGAATAATATCACTAAACTTTTTTCCAGAGTACATTAATTCATTTAATACATAATTCATAGTGCTGGAGAATAATCCCTCAATTGATAATACTTTATCTCCGCCCCTTAATAAGCTTTGAATTATGTCTAGTGACGGAATACCAACTCCTACAGTAGCTGAGTAATGAAATCTTACATTATTATGTTTAGATATTTTATTAAGAGTACTATATAAACTGAGTTTATTAGAACAAGCATTTTTATTTGGAGTTACTATGGGAATTGAGGAAGATAATATTTTTTTGTAATAAGGAATTATGCTGTTTCCATCAGTGCAATCTAAAAAAACAGAATTGGGAAGATTAAGTCGAATCATTTTTGATATGAATTCATTTATATTAGTTTTTGCTGGACTCTTTTGTAATAATAACTTCCAATTCTCTAGGTTAATTCCGTCACTACTGAAAATCGTTTTACTGCTACTTGCCATCGCAATCACTTTAATAAAAAATATTCTATCATCAACAAAAAATGCTTT
>VGVY01000076.1 GCA_016873835.1 Ignavibacteria bacterium | reverse complement strand
TATTTTACTCGTGAAATAAGACGACTGATAGTTCGCTCTGGTGAAGAAGTTGATGAAGAATCTATTCGTGAACAAGCTCGTAAAGATGGAACGATTAGTTTAAGAGATTCAGGATTTGAAAAAGCAAGAATGGGACTTACTTCTATTCAAGAAGTAATTGGCGCAACAATGGAAGATTAATTCTTGTTTTTTTTGTTATATTGCATTAAAAAATGCTAATAATCCAAATTATCACTAATTCGGTTTGCTGATGATTGATGCTGCCAAACAAATCCTTTCATCATTTGCTAAACAAATTCCAGCCACTATCTTAGGCCCAGAAAGAGTTAGATTTATCATTGATCATATCGATCAACTTACGCAAGAACAAAAACTTCATTTACTCAATTATGCAAATTTTGTTTTAAGTATTATGGTAGATCGTCAAGCTTCTGATGTTGAAATTGGAGGACACGGCGCAGATGGATTCATTTGGTTTAGAATATTTGGTAAGAAAGAACGTGTTAATGATCTTATGCGGTTGACTCCGGATGAAGCTTCAGTTTTAATTTCTTGTCTGCTCACAAAAAATCAATGCTATTATTTATTACAACATCGCAATTTAGATTTTAGCTACACTTTTAGATATGAGAAGATTGCTCGTAATGTTAGATTTAGAGCTGATGTTTATTTTGATCTTGATTCATTATCCGTTAATATGAGATCAATCAATGCTATCATTCGTCCGATCGAGACTTTAGATTTCCATCCTAATGTTGTAAACACAATGAGTCATAATTATATTAAATTTGGATTATCACTCATCACCGGCATCACTGGTTCAGGGAAATCTACAACCTTAGATTCGTTAATAGATTATCATAATCAATTTGATCCTTGCCACATAGTAATTATAGCTTCACCAATTGAATATGTTCATCTTTCAAAAGTTTCGATAATAAAACACAGAGAAGTTGGAAGAGATGTATTAACTTTTAAAGATGGTGTTGTGCAAGCTTTAAGGCAAGACCCAGATATTATTGTAATAGGTGAAATGCGAGATCCCGACACAATTATGGCCGCTTTAGAGGTAACTGATACAGGTCACAAGGTATTTTCTACATTGCATACATCTTCGGCTGTTGAATCAATAGATAGAATTATTGCAGAAGTACCCTCAATTGAACAAGAGAGGGTCAGATTTCGACTTGCAGACGTATTGACTTCAGTTGTTTCTCAAAAATTAGTTCCAAGCATAGATGGTAAAATAATATTAGCAAAAGAAGTATTAGTAGTAACGCCAAGCGTGAGAGCCGCTATAAAAAATAATAATACAAGCGAAATTTACATGATGATAAATCAAAGCGGCCATCAAGGGATGGTGACAATGGAACAAGATTTGTATCGTTTATATGTTGAAAGAAAGATTTCAAAGGAAAACGCAATTGGTTTCGCAAATAATAAAACCAGAATATTACAGCTAATTAAGGGCGTTTAGCAATGAAACCGATTGTCTGTTTATATTGTGAAGGATCAGATGCAAAGATTGCAGTAGTTACTCGCGATAAAAATGGAATAAAAATCCATCGCGTTTCATCGCTTACGATGACTAAATCCGCTCATATTTCTGCAAGACAGATGGATTCAGAAGCAATCAGCAATGATTTAGACACAGACATTTCATTTGATAGTTTAGATAGTACGCCCTCCATCAGCGAACAAGACGTTGATAATTCCAATGTTTCCTTGCTTCAATCTGCATTATACGGGCTTAATATAAATAGGATGCAGTACCTCCCAATTATCACCGAACCCGTGGTTAACTATCATCACTATGAAGGGCCAAGAGACGATAATAGAAAAAAATTATATCAGAACATTATTACTGATATTCAAAGCGTAAAAGGGATAACAGTTCATGAAGATTCAGTTGATGTAACGGAATTAAATGAAAAAGCAATGCTCAGCGTTTTTATTGAGGGGAGTATTCCTTGTGTTGGATTAATAAATCAATTAGCGGTATTTAACAAACGCCGTTATTTGAAAATTCCAACAATAAAAGTATCCGAACTTTCTTTAGCATATTATGTAAGTAAAACGAATAAATTTTTCCCAGAGGACAATACATTAGTAATATATATCGGTAAAGAATACAGTAAACTCATTTTCTTAGAAGGACAAAAATTAAAACATATTGGCGCTACACTAGATATTGGAACAAGAAATTTACATACATATGATGTATACTTTTCCAAAATACTTCTTGAAATGGAAAATGGAGGAATTCCAAAACTTGATAATATTATATTGTGCGGTGAAGACCGATCTGAAAATTTAATACTATCATTTTTTGGGACATTCCCAGAAGCAAACGTCTCGGAATTAAAATTTGAAGATTTTGACACTTCAATGCTCACGGAAGATGATGCAAGAAACATAGCTCTTTATGCCGTTCCAATTTCAGTAGCGGTAGAGTACTTTGACGAACTTGATAAAAAATATATTGGAGTAAATTTTTTACCAAAATATATTCAAGAGCATCAGAAATTCTTGCAGTTTGGCTGGCACAGTTATGCACTTTTACCAATTCTTTTCGGATTGACATTCTTCCTTACATATCAAATTTTAAGCCGCTACAGAGAAATAAATGATCTTGATACTGAAATAAACAGACTCACTCTCCAGCAGCAGCAAAATCAGGCATTGGTTGAACAAATAACTCCGCTTGATAATAGAATTAATAGTTTTGATGCTACTCAAGTTATATTAGATTCTGCTACTGTTGGTTCTGGTCTTTGGAATAAAATGCTTACTAATGTTTCTGATTTTGTAGAAAGGCGAAGAAATTTTTGGCTGATTAAACTAGAGACTGTTGAATCAGATGAAGTAAAAATTGTTGGGTATTCTTTATCTCGCAGTGTGCTTACAGAATTTGCTCAATACAACAAATCTGCCTTACTAAAATATATTAATTACGAACCGTTAAGAGAAAAAAGTGCATTCACATATACAATGAATTTTAAACTATTAGAAGACTCAACTCAAATTAGATGAGCAGTAAAGTAAAAAATACAATTATTATTTTGGTTATAATGGTAATCTTGGGTCTTGCCGGCGGACTCTTCAACTACGTTCTCCTAAAAGGGAAGGTTGATGATAGAGAACAAAAAATAAAAGAGTTGAGGTTATACAGCCTTGATACAGATGTATTAACCGAGCAATTAATTATGTTATCTGCTAAAGTTGCCCAGCTTGATTCAATACTGGCCAATAGAAAATATAATATTCCATTTGATTTACCTCAATCTGATTTCTTTGATTTCATTAATAATGTAAGCTTTTCTTTTTCACCCCATTCATATGTTAATATTGAGTATGAAGAAACAGAAACTGGAACTAATTTTAATATTTACCATTTTCTACTGAATGGTGTCGCAGAATTTGAAGATCTTAACAGATTAGTATATGCAATTGAAGAGAGTAAATTATTGAAAAAGATTTCACGTGTCGAATTATCCAACAATATTAAAGTTGATGCAGACGGCATTGCTCATTACCTTGTAACATTTCGCATGAGGGTAGCAATTTATAGTTCTAGTGATGATCGTTTTTATGTAAAGAATTTTGTAGAAAATAAACTTGAGCCTAATCCAGTTTATGATATTTTCTATCCGCTTATTAGAAATGAAATACCTCCAAATAAAGAAGGATTGCTTGATGTTCAATCAGCATCACTTTTAGCACTTATACCAGACGGCGCCTTTTTATCTGATGTAAATGGAAACACCTATTTGCTATGGGAAGGCGATAAAGTTTATTTAGGCTATTTGACCAATATTAATTATCAAGCTAATGAAGTGAATTTTGTTCTTAATAAAGGCGGCGTAGTTGAAAATGTAACACTCAAACTTGATAGAAAAAAATAGAGTATATAAAATGAAAAGACTAATTACAATTTGGCTGATGATATTAACTCTCGCAATAAATGCTCAAGTTGAACTTAAACAAAAAATGCAAGGTTATGTTAATCCAGATGAGTTAGTAACACTTTCAGAAACTATATCCTTTGACCAAGCAATCCAAGTACTCAGCAAAGTTAGCGAGAAGATAAGCGGTAAAAACATCGTTTCAACTATTTCAAGTTCTACTCCTATTGGTGTTGAGCTTGATAAAATTCCTTACAAAAGAGCTTTGATTATTATTGTTCAGTATAACAATTTTATAATGCAAGAAACTGAATCAACAATAATAGTTAAAAGAAAAGATGAAATTGCGAAGCAAGAATTAGATAAAGATGTTTACGCTTCAGTTGAAGAAAGAGAAGTAAAAATTAGTGCAGTTTTATTTGAAGCAAATCTTGGTGAAATGCGTGAAAGAGGAATTAACTGGGAAATGATTTTTTCTCGAAGCGGACTTTCAATTGGCGGTAAATTCATCACATTGCAAGAAGAACAAGAACTTGCTGAAGGAGCCGCAGCAACAACTCAGCAACAACAGATGATTCAAAAGCCCCCAACCTTAGACCTTTCCAGCGAATCTGAATTTGAAATGGGAAAATTTGTTGGCAATGCAACTTCACTATTTCGGTTTTTTGAATCAGAAAATATGGGAGAGGTTATTGCGCGTCCAACTGTTACAGTCAGAAATAAAATTAAAGGAACAACTCAAGTTGGATCAGATATTTCGATAAAGGAAAGGGATTTTGCCGGAAATTTAATTGATAAGTTTTATCCAACCGGTACAATAATAGAAGTTACTCCCCATATATATAATGAAGAAGGAATAGATTATATCTTAATGCAATTAAAAGTTGAAAGAAGTACTGCATTCCCAGGGCAGCTAAGTACTGAAATACGTAAGACTCTTGCTACAACCAATGTTATGCTTCTTAACGGCGAAGAAACTGCTATAGGCGGATTAATTGTTTATGAAGAAACTACAACTCGGCGCGGAATTCCTATCTTGAAAGATTTACCATGGTGGGTTTTAGGTATTCGATATTTAACTGGGTATGACCAAAAAGAAATGACAAAGAAAGAAATAATCATATTAGTTAAGGCCGAAATACTACCTACACTTAAAGAAAGAATTTCACGTCAAAAAGAAGAAAATATTCTTAAAAAAGAACGTGAAAAAATTTACGAAGAATTAGAAAAATATAAATCAAGCTCAAAGAAGAACGAAGAAGAAGAAAAGTAAATTTATAATTTCATTTGCATATTTGTTTAATATAGAATAAATACGTAAAAATATAACGATGCGTAAAACCCATGACCTTGAATTATCGCTTAGTTCTAATTACACTTGTAATATTACTCGTCACATCAGTTGCCTCAACTTTAATATATTATTCACTTTCTGAAACTTTATTAACCAAATATCAATCCCAAGCTGTTCTTAATTCCACAAACGATTTTGTTTTTGAATTTGAGCAATTATTAGATGAACCGATAGATGATTTTGCTAAACTAAAATCTTTGATTAACATAGATTTCAAGACAATAAATTTAGATTCAACTCATATCGATTTTTTATGCACACTTGTTAATGACTCATTAATAAATATGAGTGAATTCAAAATCAAACAGCAGTCTTATTTAAATTTTAAATCACAGTCATTTAAGCAATTGTTCCGCGATAATCCTAACATAATTTTATTTTATTCTCAATTGCCAAACAATAAAATAGTCTATTATGGCAGATTACTAACCCCTTCTATTTTAAATAATATAGCAAAAAATATTCATGCTGAAATAGCATATACAATCAATAGTATTCCAATAGATGTATCAGATTCAAAAAATAATCAGATGTATTTTGCAAATTTGACAAATGCAGTAAATAATCTAAAGCTGAAAAATAATTTTGATCTATTTATAGAAGCTTCTAATAATTATGATTTTCTTGCAGCAATGTATTCACCAAAACATATTGTTACTCCTGGCGGAAAAATAGAATTTGTTGTATTCAATTCATTTGAAGAGGGCGCAGACTTTAGAAATACATTAAGAATTGTTATGATATTGATTGGCGTAGCCGGCGGAGCGGTGACGGTGCTTTTTGTATTGTTCTTTACAACAAAGTTAAGAAAGCAGATTAGTTATTTAAGGGAAGGAGCAGAATTAACCAAAAAGGGAAATTTTGAACACCAAATTCCAATAGTTGCAAAGGACGAATTAGGCTCACTCGGCATCTCGTTTAATACTATGATAAATGATTTGATGCAAAGAGAACGAATTGAAAAAGAGTTTACGGAGTTTTTGAAACTGATAAATCAAAATCCCACACTAGTTGAAGTGTCAGATGCAGCTTTATCAAAAATTATTAGATCTACTAATCTTTCATTTGGTGCACTGCATTTAGTTGAAAAGAATTCACTTGAGTTAATTACTTCATATGGTGTTATCAGTAATTCAGCAAAACCAATTCATCTAAGCGAGCTGTATTATAATGCAATTCAGAAAAAGGATGCAGTAGAATTCGTTTTTCAGGACAATTATCCAGAAGTAAAAACTTGGCTTACTACAATTAAAGTTAAATACATAATTATCTACCCAATACTTTATAATAAAGAAGTTATTGCACTTCTTGAATTGGCATCAGAAAAAGCCCCGACAAGTAATGTAAAAACATATTTGGATAATATTCATGAACAATTAGCTGTTGGACTCGTTAATTCCAAATCTTTGCAGCAGCTAGAAAATTATGTATCCGAATTGAAGAAATTAAATGAAGAATATGAAAAGCAAAACAAACAAATTATCGCACAGAATAAAGAATTGATGGAGCTTCACAAGAAGTTAAAAGAAAAGGCTGATGAATTAGAAATACAAACAGTAAAAGCAATTGAATTAACAAAAGTTAAGTCTCAGTTTCTAGCAAGCATGTCTCATGAACTTAGAACTCCTTTAATTTCGATACTTGGATTGACCGAATTGTTAATAAAGGAGAAAGGGAAAAAGCCCAAATTGGTTGACCGGTTAAATGTAGTATATAGAAATGGGAAAAAACTTTTAACTCTTATTACAAATATATTGGAATTCTCTAGGCTTGAATCTGATAAAATTGAAGTTAGGAAAGAGAGTTTCTTTTTGAATGACATGATTGATGAGATTGTTCCAAATCTTACTCATTTGGCAGAAGAGAAAAAATTGAAATTCTTTTTAAACATTCCCAAAGGGAAAAATTTATTAGTTAATACAGATAAAATAAAACTTGAACAAATAATTACTAATCTTATTATAAATGCAATTAAGTTTACTGAACGAGGTGAAGTTAAACTTTCGATTGAATTACTCGAAAATGATTCTGTTAAGTTTATTGTCTCAGATACTGGTGTCGGCATAGCTAAAGAAAATCTAGAAAATATTTTTTCAGAATTTCAGCAAATTGATAATGCACAGTGGCAGAAAGCACCCGGTGCCGGACTTGGTTTAACTATTTGCAGAAAGTATGTTGAATTATTAGGCGGTTCTATTTCCGTTATGAGTGAACTCGGTTTTGGCTCAACTTTTAGATTTACATTAAATAATATCTTGTTAGACATTATTGAGCTGGAAGTAATTAGTAAGACTGAAGAATTAAATGAAGATGATTTGGGTGAAGATGCAAAATCTGCTTTGATTGCGTGCCAAAGTGAAGAAACAGTTAAACTCATTGGCGATTATTTAAAATCTTATCATTATAGTTGTCTAGCTGCTGATTCAACCTCTGAATTTTTGGCTGAAGCGAATAATAAACCCTATGATTTAATTATTCTTTCGCCCGATTTGAAAAGTGGAAACTTATGGGAAATGATTATCTCCTTAAAGAAGAATATTAAATATTCAAGTACCTCTATTATTCTGATAAATATCTTCGAGGATAAGAAAGTTGGGTGGCTGCCGACAATTCATGAGTTTTTATTGAAACCGATTACTTCTAAAAAGTTGAATGAGATTATTGATAATATTGAGTTACATGTTAAATCTAAGGTGGATAAGATATTTTTTATAACTACAAAAAAAGAACATACCGAGATTTCGTTAAAAGAAAAAAGAAATGATTCAATTTATTATTCAAATGACCCAGATGCGATATTTAAAAAATTACAAAAAGAATTTTTACAAGTAGTGATTTTTGATCTGGTTGATTTCTACTCCGATATCTTCAAGTTTCACTATGAATTACAGAAAAGGAAGCTGACTCAAAATGTTTTTACAATTCTTTTGCTTGATGAGACTAAAACCATAGCACAGTCATCAAAATTAAATCAGGCGTTACATCATTTTACAATGGAAAGCAAAAATCATCCGCTTGATATTTTAAAAGTTCTGAAGGAGAGATTAAACATCGATGATAGTCTATCATTGTCGAAAAATAATTTAATTGAAGAAAATTCAGACTTGAAAATTGATCCATCTATATTTGAGATAAAGAAACCCAATAAACCAACCATTTTAATTGTTGACGACGACAATGACACACTTTATACAATCGGCGAAATAGTAAACGAAAATGAATTTCATACAATCTTTGCACATAATGGAGTTGAGTGTTTGCTAATGCTAAATCATGTTACACCCGATCTAATTTTACTGGATATTATGATGCCTCAGATGGATGGCTTTGAAACTATCAAAAGAATAAGGAGCAATAGTAAATTTGCAAATCTTCCGGTTATTGCGTTAACTGCTTATGCAATGCTTGATAATAAAACTATTATTACCAAAAATGGTTTTAATGACTTGATCACTAAGCCAGTAACTTCATCTACATTAATTACCAAAATCGAAAAACATGCTAAACCTGAAATGAGCAAATAAAGTGAAAAAAATTCTTGTTATTGATGATTATCCCGATAATGTATTCCTACTTCAAGACCGGTTGGAACATGAAGGCTTTGAAGTAATTAAAGCTTACGAAGGAGGCATGGGCATACAAAAAGCTATTGAGGAAAAACCTGATTTAATTTTACTTGATATAATGATGCCAGGAGTATCAGGACTTGAAGTTTGCAAAAAGCTTTCTAATAATGATGAAACTAAATTAATTCCTATAATATTACTAACCGCTTTAACTGAAGCGGAAAATCTTAAAGACGGGCTTCAATCTGGCGCATTCGACTATATAAAAAAACCTTTCAATAAAACAGAATTAATTGCCAGGATTAATTCTGCTTTGCGTTTTAGTGAGACAAATAAATTTCTTTTGGAAATAGAGAAAATCAAAACTTTTGCCGCAACAGTTGTAACAGCAAACCACGAAATTAAACAGCCTCTTACCTTAATTAATCTTTCAACTGCAGCTATAAGAAGAGAACTTGGCAAAGAAAAATATTCTTCCGATGTTATAATTAAGCGAGTTGAGTTTATTGAAAATGCTGCTAAAGATATTATTAAAGTGTTAGAAAAAATGGGCGCGATTAAGAAGCCTATCATTACACCATATGTGAATAATCTGAATATTGTAGATCTTCAATCCGATGGAGCTGGTCTTAATAAATAAGTTCTTTTATTACCGAAAGAATTTCCTCGAAGTTAAAAGGTTTAGTAATTATTTTATTTATGGTTTTATTTAATTCATAAGAATTATAATCCTCATTTTGAGAGCCAGATGCAAGAATAATTGGGGTAGTAATTTTTTTTTCTCGTAATTTTTTTATACAAATAATCCCATCCATTTCAGGCATTTTTTGATCTATCAGAAAAAGATCTGGTTTTTTTCCTTTTAGTATTTCGTTTAGTACTTCAACACCATTCGAAGCAGAAATGACTTTAAAGTCATAAGAAGTTAATAACTCAGAAAGTAGTTCTCTTAAGATATTTTCATCTTCAGCTATCAAAATGGTTTTTTTTGTATTTCCAGACTTTTCTTCGGGAAGTGATATAGAAGGCAATATAACTGTAAACTCTGTTCCTTTATTTACTTCACTTGTTACTTTTATTAATCCATTCTGATCGTCTATTAATTGTTTAACAATGCTAAGTCCAATCCCGGAGTTTTTATTTTTGTTTTTTGTTGTGAAGTTTTCGTCAAAAATAAAATTAAGCATAGAAGGTTCGATTCCTACTCCGTCATCAGCAATTTTAAATTCAATAAATGAACCGTGTTGAAAAAATCCCGGATCTTTTAAGTCTTTTTTTCCTGGAATATGATTAGCAGTTGTTATTAAAATATTTCCTTTGTTATCAATTGCTTCAAATGCATTAATCAGTAAATTCATAATTATTCTATAAAAATCAGAATAGCGTCCTTCAACGAATTGTAATTTGGGTTCAAGGTTTAGTTTTACTGAAATATTCCCTTTACTCGGCATTCCTAGAGTATTTATTAAATCCGTTACAAGTGTGTTTAAGTTAATTCTTTTTTTTCTAAAAACTTTTTGATTTGCTTCTGTCAATATATCTTCAATTATTTCGGCAGTCATAAATGTACCATTTTCAATACTGCTAATTATTGAAGAAACTTCCTCATAATTAGGGATCTTTTTTTTAAGGAGTTCTACACTGTTTAAAATTCTGGTAAGAAGATTGTTTAAATCGTGGGCAAGATGATTAAGTGAACCCGATTTGTCATTTAAAAGCATTCTATTTTAGATTATACTTAATGATTTTTGAATAAAGAGTTTTTTGACTAATTCCAAGTATTCTTGCTGTACTTTCTCTGTTCCAATTGTTGTAATCCAATGCTCTCTTAATATGAAGTGATTCAACTTCTTCCAATGAAATTAAAGTTCCGTCGTCCTTCACGAAATTTGAAAAATCAAAATCTTCATTTGGAATGTTCAAATCTTTAGATTGAATTACATTTCCGTCAGAAAAGATAATTGCTCGTTCCACAATGTGCTCAAGTTCTCTAACATTTCCGGGGAAATTATATCTGAGAAGTTCCTTTTTGGCTTCATCAGATATTTTAATACCAGATCTAATTGGAGATTTTTTTTGAAGAAAATATTCTGCAAGAAGTAAAATATCACCTTTTCTTTCCCGTAATGGGGGTATTGTAAGTGTAATAACATTTAATCTGAACAAAAGATCTCGGCGAAACTTTTTCAATTCTGCTTCTTCTGTTAAATTTTTGTTAGTTGCACCAATAACTCGTACTGTTGATGATAAATTGCTTATGCCGCCAATTCTTCTAAACTCTCCATTTTCAAGAAA
>VGVY01000075.1 GCA_016873835.1 Ignavibacteria bacterium | reverse complement strand
TTCATTGGTTACTAACACAACTTGGTTTTAAGGTTGAAATGCTCTCGGCAAACGTTTTTAATCATGATAAAAAAGAACTTAGTCCAGAGTTTGATCACATGACTCTTCTAGTACATCTTGATAAAGATTATTTAGCTGATATCGGTTTTGGAGATTCGTTTCGAAAACAGATTGAAATACCAACTGGAGAATCTGAAGACATAAGCGGTCATTACAAAGTATTTAATATAGATAGCAATAGATATGAACTACAGAGAAAAGAAGATGAAGAATGGAAACTTCAATATACATTTACTACGATATCAAGGAAATTTTCCGACTTTAAAGAGATTTGTGATTTTCAACAAGACAGTCCAACCTCCCATTTTAGAACTCGAACGAAGTGTACAATTGCCACATTAAACTGAAGAATAACCCTTTCAGACTGTTCTTTAACTGTAAAGGAAAATGAGCTTAAAACAAAGCAAATTGTTCAATCAAGATATGAGTTTAGAAAAATTTTGGAACAGTATTTCTCAATCAAAATATAGACTAATAATAACTCAACCTTATTAGATAAAAGCTAAATAGATTTAATATTTTTAACAATATTTATTGATTTGTTCATTAACGGCAGTTAACTTACACTCGTTAATTGAAAAGCCTTTCAATGTCAAAATTTTTTTACCAATCTGCTTCAGTATCAATTTCCACTTTAAATTTTTTAACTAATCAGGAGGGGTTATGAGGAAAATTTCTTTTCTACTTTTATCGTGTCTCTTTTTTCTGATAGGAGCAAATATTTTTGCGCAAGGAGTAACAACCGCATCACTTAACGGAATTGTTACAGATGCTGATGGAAATCCTTTGCCAGCAGCGAATGTTGTTGTTTTACACGAAGCAAGCGGAACACAATATGGAGTATCGACTTTAAATAGTGGTAGGTTCCATCTGCCTAATTTGAAAATTGGCGGACCATATACTATTACAGCATCTTATGTAGGATTTACATCTCAAAAACAAGAGAATATCTTTTTGTCGTTAGGACAAAATCTTAGGGTTGATTTTATTTTAAAAACTGAAGCTGTAAAAATGGGGGAGGTTCTTGTTACAGCAGAGCAAGATAAAGTTTTAAATAGTGGACGAACTGGTGCAGCAACTTATATAGATGCAATTCAAGTTCAACAAATGCCTTCGATAAAAAGAAGCACGAGAGACTACACCAGATTAGATCCTCGAAGTGACGGCAATTTCAGCTTTGCCGGAAAAAATTGGTTATACAATAATATTTCACTTGACGGTTCTTATTTTAATAATCCATTTGGACTTGATGACCCAGCTCCGGGAGGACAAACAAATGCAGAACCAGTGCCTTTCGATGCTGTTGAGCAAGTTCAAGTTTCAATAGCACCATTTGATGTTAGAGAAGGAGGATTCACTGGCGCTGGAATTAATACTGTTACAAAAAGCGGCACAAATCAATATAAAGCATCGCTTTATACATTTACACGAAACGAATCATTAGTTGGAAATAAAATTAATGGAAAAGAAGTGATTGCTAATCCAAGTTTATCATATAATCAATTTGGGTTTACATCCAGCGGGGCAATAGTGCCGAATAAATTTTTCTTCTTCATAAATGGAGAAATTGAGAGAAGAGATGACCCCGGCTCAAATTTTATTGCAGATAGGGACGGCGTAATAACTTTTGGCGAATCAAGGGTGAGCGCATCTGTAATGGATCAAATAAAACAAAGAATGATTCAGGTATATGGTTATGACCCGGGACGATATGAGAACTATACTCACTCTACAAACAATGAAAAAATTCTGTTAAAGTTTGATTGGAATATTGATGAAAGCAACAAATTTACTTTCAGGTACAACAGATTGGATGCTAGAAGAGATTTACCCCCACACCCATTTGTATTAAGCGTTAATGGAACTGGAAGAGGCCCAAATTCAAATACTCTTCCATTCGAGAATTCTGGTTATAGAATTAATAACAGATTAAATTCTTTTGCTGCTGAATTGAACACAAATACGAGCAGATTTGCGAATCGTTTTTTTGCAAGTTATAATCGATTTAGAGATTACAGAGATCCATTTAGCAAACCTTTCCCCACAGTTGAAATTGGTGAAAATGGCGTGACTTATACAACAGTTGGACATGAACCATTCTCTATCCATAATATACTTGATCAAGATGTGTTACAATTCACAAACAATTTCAGTTATTATTTAGACAAGCATGTTCTAACTGTTGGCGCTACATATGAATATTTTTCATTTTTTAATTCGTTTAATATTTTCCGTCACGGAATCTTTTTCTTGCCTTACTTCTTAGATTTTGAAGGCGATGGAGTTCCTAACGGAAGCACTTTCTATTCACTTAATGATTTCTTTAATCAGACAAATCCAAACAATCCAATTAAATTTAATCAAATGGTTGGAAAAGGTCCTTTCAAAGGCGAAAACATTGAAGTGGGTCAATTAGCTTTTTATGCACAAGATGAATTTCTCATTTCGAAAACCTTCAGCTTGATTTATGGGTTAAGAGTAGACATACCAATGTATTTAACTGAACCAGTTGATAACCCATTTTCGCGAGGTTTAAAATTATTGGACGAAAATGATAATCCGGAACAAGAAGATCAAAGCAAATTGCCAGATGCTCAATTTTTATTTTCGCCTAGAGTTGGTTTTAATTGGGATGTTTATGGAGATCGATCTCTTCAGCTAAGAGGCGGTACTGGAATTTTTACTGGAAGAATTCCTTTTGTATGGGTAGGAAATAATATTTCTAATCCTGGGTCAAATCCAAATCTTTATCCGGCAAAACCACCAGTAACAGCAAAAGGAGATGCGGTTCTTCAACAGTCGTTTGATTTAAATGCAATGGTCCCGGATTTCAAATGGCCTCAAGTTTGGACCACAAATTTAGCAGTTGATCATAAACTTACAGATGATTTGCTCGGAACTCTTGAAATAATTTATGGCAAAGATATAAATGCAATATATGTAAGGAATGCAGATTTAGTTAAACCGGTTAGGTATTTGCCTGATGGCAGACCATATTATGGCGGTGCCGGAAATAATGAACTCAATGCAGCTTATCCAGGGGAAGGTGCCGGTGCTTATATAATTGATAACGCAGATGAAGGTTATCATTTTAATATTACAGCTCAATTAAGAAAAAGCTTTTACTTTGGATTAAATGCAACAGTATCATATAGTTATACTGAAGCAAAGAGTTTAATGAAATCAACTGAAATTGCTAGTGTTCTCTGGGCAGAAAATCCAACTAAAGGCGATCCCAATAAACCCGAGCTTGGTTATTCGGAATTCGGTCAACGTCACAGATTTGTTGGCGGAGCTACTTATAGACTTGTTTGGAATGAAACATTTACAACTAGTTTCGGATTATTTGTTGAACTAGCAGAAGGAAATAGATTTGCCGGAGCTGGAGGTAATAAGTATTCATTTGTTTATTCAGGGGATGTTAACGGCGATGGTATGGGAGGAAACGACTTAATTTATATTCCAAGAACTCAAAGCGATATTATCTTGGAGCCTTATGTTGCTGCAAATGGAATGACTGTTAGTGCGGCAGACCAATGGGCTGCATTAAACAAATTTATTGAACAAGATGATTACTTGAAAAATAACAGAGGCAAAATTGCAGAACGATTTGGCGCTGTTAATCCTTGGTATTTTAATATCGATTTCAGAATACTCCAAGATTTTTCTTTCATGATGGGCAGAACTAAGCATACTTTCCAATTGAGTATTGATATCCTGAATTTTCCAAATTTCTTAGGCTCAGATTTAGGAGTGCGTAGAATTGCGAATTCAGCTGCAACTTCTCCTTTACAGCTTGTTAAGTTCGATGGCAGCGGTAAACCAGTATTTAATTTCAAAGGAACTGCTAGAGAGACATATACAGACGATCTAAGTCTTAACTCTCGATGGCAGTTGCAGATTGGTCTTCGTTACTTCTTTAACTAGCCAAAAAATTGTTGGGGTCGCGTATGTGACCCCAACATTTACAATACAACTTCTTTTCTAACGACATTGGTTTAAAAGCATTTTAATTTAATTTCTTATTTTGATATTGAAAAAATTAATAAGGAACTTGTATTGAATAATTATGAAGCTCTTGATAAAGAAATAGTTTTTAGTGCTGACAAACGAGCACTTCAAGTCTTCGATATTTATGACTTTTTGACAAAATCATATTGGGCAAAAGGGATAACAATTGATGCAGTAAAGAAGCAGATTAAAAATTCATTTTGTGTTGGAGTTTATCACAAAAAAATTCAGATTGGTTTTGCTAGAGTTGTAACAGATTATATTGGATTTGGATATTTGTGTGATGTATTCATCATAGAAAAATATAGAGGTAAAGGAGTATCTAAGCTGTTGATGGAATATATTCTCAATCATCCAGAATTGAGATTTATAAAATCATGGATGCTTTCAACAAAAGATGCACACGGACTTTATAGAAAATATGGTTTTAAATCTCTGGAAGAACCACAAAGAATAATGAAATTTGTAAAATTCAAAGATTGGCAATCAATTAAAGGAAGTGTAATTAATATTACCTAATTAAAAAAATTGCACATTATTGTAGTATTCAGAGAAATAATATGAAAAAAAAGAAATCTAAGAAACGCGAGAAGCCAGATGTAAAGAAAGGAAAGCTCTCTTCAAAATTTTACGAAAAGGAACTTGCAAAGCTACAAGAAGAGTTGGTAAAACTTCAGGAATGGATAAAAAAGAAAGGTTTAAAAGTTGTTGTAATATTCGAAGGAAGGGATGCTGCCGGCAAGGGCGGAACATTAAAAAGAATAATTGATAAGTTAAATCCTCGTGTTGTAAGGTTAGTTGCGCTCGGCGTTCCAACCGAAAAAGAAAAAACACAATGGTATTTTCAGAGATACTCTGCTCATTTGCCAGCTGCCGGAGAAATGGTTTTATTCGATCGGTCATGGTACAACCGAGCCGGTGTTGAAAAAGTAATGGGATTCTGCTCTGAAGATGAATACCGAGAATTTTTTAGAAGCTGTCCGGAGTTCGAAAGAATGATTATTCGTTCCGGGGTAATTTTAATTAAATATTGGTTTTCAATAAGCGATAAGGAACAAGAGAAAAGATTTCAAAAAAGAATTCATGATCCGCGCAGAAGATGGAAATTAAGTCCTATGGATTTAGAATCACGATCACGATGGGAAGAATATTCAAAAGCTAAAGATGAAATGTTTCGATATACAGATATTAAACAAGCTCCATGGTTTGTTGTTAATGCAGATGATAAAAAACGAGCAAGACTGAATGTAATTCACCATCTTCTCAGCATAATTCCTTATAAAGATTTAACTCCGGAAAAAATCAAACTTCCTCCACGAGAAAAATCGAAAGGATATGTTAGACCCCCAATGTCAGACCAAACATTTATACCCGAGGTCTATTAAAAATGTTAATACCAAAGTTATTTTTTTGCTGGATTGATATCTAAATTGAATTCTAACGGAACAATAAGTGTTTTGTCTGAACCAACAATTAAATTCTTTACTCTATAATTTACTATTACGTTTTTATTGATTTTTATATCATCTTTCTTAGCTCTAATATTAAACAGCACAGTTTTCCCCGCCATTAAATCGATATGAAGCGGATATCCAACTTTATCATCTTCATTTATCAACTCTAACTGAAAAGTAATATCTGATTTGTTTTCAATCTGCAGCATTGCCGTTTCTCGTCCGGTTGTTTTAACAAAATTACTTTTAAAGAATACAGACTTATTAAATATTTCACTGAGAAATTTTTCTCTGCCGTAAAGTTTGTTATTAAAATATGCAACCGTTCTTTGATTCAGCAAAGCATCTTTAATTGCATCCGAAGAATTTTCTTTTGCAAAAACAAATGTCATGGCTCTACGGCCGGATTTGTCGAAATCATATTCAAAATTTACCGGGTCATGTACATCGCTGTTACTAAGTATTGTAATATTTTTATCGAGGCACCAATCAAGCGCTAAAGGATAAAATTCAATTCCGTTAACAACTTCAATTCCAGTTAGCATTTTATTATCATGTAGGAATGAATGTTCATCATACCATTTTGGTATACCATCGGATTGTTGACTTCTCCAGCCAGGATGATTCCAATTAATAATGCCGCCTTGTTTTTTTACTTCGTTAATTACGTCTTTCCAATTATCAAGTATAAGAGAATTGCCATCATTAATAAAAATAGCATTGAGATGACCGGGAGGCATGCTTCGTGTAATTTCGGCTCCTTTTATTAATGTAATTCCAAGTTCATTTGCCAAGTCCTTTGCAATATTAAATGCATGATCGTGATTGGTGGGCACATAATTTTTTTTAGGCTGATATTCCAAATGGTCAGTTAATGCTATAGCGTCTAATCCTTCGCGCCAGGCTTCTCGTACTCTGAAAGTAGGCCATACATCGCCGTCTGAAAAAACAGTGTGCATATGAAAATCGCATTTTAAAGTTTTGTAACCGAGTATATCCGGAACAAAAATTTTATTTCGGTATTGAGCTTGAGAAAAACAAAAGCAAGAGGATAAGACAAACAAAATTATCAAATAGAATTTTTTGTGTTTCATTTTAACGTTCCATTTTTATGTTCAGAAAAAATTATTTCATCATAGAGTCTCTTATAGTTTTATATGGAGTTCCAACTTTCCAGTTCGGAAAGCTTTTTGTATTACACAAGTTGTAACCGGTTTCAAAGAAAATTTTAACATCCTCAATCATTCCGTCAAACTTCCAGAGATCAAGTTTAAATTCATCTGATGGTTTATGATAATTTTCTCTTGTCCATTTATTTGTTTGTTCAATTGTCCAATCCTTGCCATGTTCAATGTTGTCAATCCCACTTCCAAAATAAATTACCGGCAGTCCAACTTTAGCGTAATTAAAATGATCGCTTCTAAAGTATGTTCCTTTCTCGGGCTGGGATTCGGGTATAATATATCTTCCGTATTTTCTTGTTACTTCTTCAGCGAATTGATCTGCTTCAGACATTCCGTATCCAATTATTGTAATGTCTTTAGTTTTACCGAAAATATTAAGTCCATCCATATTGATCGCGGCTATTGTTTTATTGAGAGGGTAAATTGGATTCTTTGCATAATATTCGCTGCCCAATAATCCAAACTCTTCACAAGTCACGGCAAGAAAAATAATGGAACGTTTTTGCGGACGATCAAGACTTTTATATGCCTCTGCTAATTCCAGCAAAGCAGCAGTTCCGGTAGCATTATCAATAGCACCATTTAGAATTGTATCACCTACCAGAGTATTATTAACTCCAAAATGATCCCAATGGGCAGAGTAAATTAAATATTCATCTTTAAACTCCGATCCAGGCAATGCTGCTATAACATTATTCGATTTCTTTTTTTCAATTTTATTTTTGAATGAAACACTTAGACTCAACTTCATGTTTTTTGCTTTAAAGTCAGTCTTTGCAGCTGATGATAGCTCTTTCCCAAAATCAAAACCAGCCATATTAAATAATTCATTCGCAACAGAATTAGAAATCCATCCATTCATTTCGCAATCAGACATATTGTTATCCGGAGTTTCGATATAGAATCTTCTTCCTGACCAGCTATTTTGGACAACTCCCCAAGGATAACCGGCAGCATCGTCATCGTGAATAATTAAAACAGATTTTGCTCCTTGCCGAGCCGCTTCTTCAAATTTGTAAGTCCATCTGCCGTAGTAAGTCATTTTCTTTCCATTAAAAAATGTGCTATCACCATTAACAAATCCTGGATCGTTTACCACCACCACCACCGTTTTTCCTTTTACATCAATTCCTTTGTAATCATTCCAATTATATTCAGGCGCAACAATACCATAACCGACAAAAATCAGCTCTGAATTTTTTATTGATATGTTTTCTACAAATCTTGAAGTGCCGCAAACAAAGTCATCAATAAACCCGAAAGATTTACTTGTTTTTTTATTGGAAATATTAAGCTTGGACCAAGAATGAGAGGCAATTTCGAATAATGGTACTTCTTGGAAATAACTATTGCCATTGCCGGGGTTTAAGCCAATTCTTCGAAATTGTTCTTCAAGATATTTAATTGTTCTTTCTTCGCCTAAAGAAGCCGGAGCTCTCCCTAAAAATTCATCCGATGACAAAATTTCAATTTTATTTTTTATTTCATCAACTTTAATGCTTTCAACAGCATGTTCGAAATTTTGTTTGTCACAAAAATTGAATGTGAAAATTGAAACAACAATAATTAGAAATAAGGAAAGAGAGTTTTTCATTTATTCCTCCGGACTGCATTGAAAAACCATATATGAATAAAGAATAGTATTGGTCGTTAAATTAGCAAAATAATTTTATATTGTTTGTATTCAGTTTAAGTATTTTATGAAAATATTAGTCGGTTCAAAAAATCCGGTAAAATTACAATCGGTTCAAGAAACATTTTCACTTTATTTTAAAAATGTTAAAGTAATTGGAATGGATGCTGAATCTAAAGTTTCAGTTCAGCCAATAAACGAAGATACATTTATTGGCGCAAGAAACAGAGCACTTCATTTATACGATTTAAATAAATCAGACAACTTAAGTGCAAATTATTTTGTTGGAATTGAAGGGGGAATTGCAAAGCAATTTAACAAATGGTTTGCATTTGGCTGTATGTGTGTTATTGATGAAAATGGAA
This sequence comes from Ignavibacteria bacterium, assembly GCA_016873835.1. Taxonomy (GTDB): domain Bacteria; phylum Bacteroidota; class Ignavibacteria; order Ignavibacteriales; family Melioribacteraceae; genus DSXH01. The sequence goes on along the minus strand of VGVY01000075.1, from coordinate 2,472 downwards.
ACGAAGGATTTGGAACTTCTCCTCATTTTGAACTGCCTGATAAGGTTATTGAAAAGCTATTGCGTGGGATTGAACTTGGAGATGTGATAGACGAAATTCAAAACGAAGAAAATACAAAGCAAAAACATGGCGCAATTGGCTATTTTACAAATGGAGTTATGAATAGAAAAGAATTATACATTGAAGGATTGAAGGTTGCTGTTATTCCATTCCTTCATAAAAAAATGTTTTTTGGAAAGGATAAATAAATAATCAAAGGAATTTTATGACACTCCCAATTTATCAAGTAGATGCTTTCACTGACAAATTGTTTGGCGGAAATCCAGCTGCAGTAATTCCATTAGATAAATGGCTTGACGATAGTGTAATGCAAAAAATTGCAGCAGAAAATAATCTTGCCGAGACTGCTTTTTTTGTAAAGCAAGATGATCATTATCATATTAGATGGATGACTCCAACAGTTGAGGTTCCGTTATGCGGTCATGCAACTTTAGCATCAGCATATGTTGTTTTTAATTTTTTCGAAAAGGGTTCAAACAAGATTAAATTTTATTCTAAGAGCGGTGATTTATTTGTTGAAAAGGAAGGTGAAATGCTCTCGTTGAATTTCCCCTCAAACAAACCGCACGAAACAAATATTCCAGATGGAATAAAAGAATGTTTTGGAGTTGAGCCAAACGAAATTTTAACGAATGGTTTTTTTCTGTTTGTGGTTTTTGAATCAGAAGAATTTATTCGCACATACGTTCCTAAAATAGATTTGATTAAAAAACTTCACGAGCATGCTGTTATTATAACTGCAAAAGGAAACGGTGCCGATTTTGTTTCAAGAATGTTTGCACCAAATTCCGGGATTGATGAAGATCCGGTTACTGGCTCGGCCCATACTGTTTTAACACCTTATTGGGGAGAAAAATTGGGTAAGAAGAAAATGAATGCATTGCAAGTTTCGGGAAGAGGAGGAGAACTTTTTTGCGAGGATTTGGGAAATAGAGTAAAAATATCAGGAAAAGGGGTACTTTATCTCACTGGAAATCTTCTTTTGAATTTTTAATTCGCAAAATTATCTGCATATTTATACCCATAAAATTTTGCGCACTACGAAAAATTTGCGCAAAACTTCTATCTTTGAGTGTAAATATTTAATTAATTGATGAAAAAGCTGTTTTTAATATTGTTAGTAGGAACTCTTTCAATTGGTGTAAATTCTTGTGATGCTCCAAGAATTAATCCATTGGATCCACTAAATCCGGACAATAAACTTGGTCAATTAGATGGTTTTGTTTTTTCATTTCCGAAAGAGCCTCTTTCAAAAGTAAAAGTAATTTGGAAAAATCAAAATGCAATTGCTGAAACAAACGAAGCTGGATATTTCAAGATAGAAGATTTGCAAATGAAAGACGGGACTCTCTATTTTGAAAAAGACGGTTTTGCTAAGGATTCTGTTTTAATTATATGGAATAATCAAAAGAGTAAGAGAGTTGGCGATAGAATACTAAATTATACAGTAGTAAGTTTTGATGGGTTTGTAAAAACTGAAGCGCTGCCGCGAAGCGCAATAACCGGTGCCAAGGTTTTTTGGATGAATCAAAATATTCTAGTTACAACTAATTCATCGGGTTATTATTCTTTCAGCAATATACCCAAGGTTGATGGCTGGCTGGTATTTGAAAAATCTGGGTATGGTAAAGATTCTATCCAGGTTAAATTCGATAATCAACCGACAAAAAGAAATGAAGATGTACTGCTTAATGCTGATCCAATTTCAACAAGCTTAAATCTTTATACCATTGTTCTGAATGAATATCCCAACAACCAGATATATCAATTGGTAATTCAGACAACTGTAACTGATGCAGAGGGCGATATTGATTCGGTTCATGTTGAATGTAATGCATTAAAATTTAAAAGTATACTCAACTATAATCCGGTTTCAAGATTCTATGAAAATTCATTTTCATCTGTAAGTTTAAATATAATCTCAATGGATGAAGCAATAGGTAAAGAATTTGATATTGTTGTAAAAGATAGGAGCGGCAAAAAGTATTTAGTGCATACAACTACGATAAAAAGAATTATTAAACAAGAAGTATTTCCGGAATCGCCAGTGAATGGACAAGCTGTTGGAAATCAGCCAACACTTAGATGGATTCGTTATTTGCCCGGATTTAATTTTAAGTATATGATCCAAATTTATTCGGACCAGATTTCGCCAATACTAGTTTGGCAAAAAGATAATATTTCAAAAGATGATATCGAAAAAATTGTAGATCAATCACTTCCGCTTGGAAATTATTTCTGGGTTATTTGGTGCATTGACGATTTTCAGAATAGAGCAAGATCTAAAGTTGTTACTTTTTCTGTGAGATAATCAATGAATAATTTTTTTCAAGAAAATATTAACCACATAAAAAATTTATCTAAGGATGAATTCGAAGCATTATATGAATTCAGCCAGATTTTGAATTCTGC